>JBEPVH010000010.1:0-12701 GCA_041691115.1 bacterium
GCGGGAATTCAGGCGCCGATAGTGGCGGAAACGGTAGGACGGCAGCACCAACTAATTCTGCAACGGCGCCCACACCCGAAGGCAGCGTCGAGACACCATCGCCACTTGGGTGACGCGGGCATGTTGAGTGGAGTTCCGTCCAGTCCTTGACGATGGTCCGGACAGCAACGCCTCTGCACTCGCTCCGACGGCATTCCAAAAACGCGTCAGGACGCGTCCGTGAGGTCTCTGTCTTCCATCTCCCAGGCGTGATCAAGCATGTGATACGCGCAGCGCCGCAGGACGAACTGCACCGTCCACGTTCGGGCCGATACGCCGCGACTGTTGTAGTCGCGGATAGCAGCGCATAGCGCCTTGCGGTGTGCGCTGACTTCCTTCGGATTCTCCCGGGCCTCGAGAGGAGTATTGAGACCTACCTTCTTGGCGAACTCGTAGATCTCGGCGCCATTGACGTGGCGACTGATCGCCTCGCGGTCACGGCCACCTCCTCGGGGGCCCAACCGCAGCTGCGGCGACACCCTGGCGGCGACGTCGTCGAAGTACTTCCAGGCCGCCTGCAGCAGAGCCAGCTTCCGTTCGCACTCGGCCTCAGTCATCTGCTCATGCTCGGATGCAGCCGACTTCATCGACACGCCGTAGTAATTGGTCATGCCCGAGCCCTCAGCACGCTCGACAATCTTCACCTTGCCCGTGCGGCTGAAGGCATCCTCCAGCCCGGCAAGCTTGGCGATCACGGCGTAGCGCGGCCGGTAGACATCCAGCACTGCGACGGCGTCCGCCGCCGACTTCGCGCCCCGCTCCCAGCCGGGCCAGTCGAAGGCTGAGGCCGCGGATTTCTTCTTGCCCTCTTCAAGCAGGACACGAACGGTATCGGCCATTTCGAATTTCCTCATGTTCGCGACCTGTGATGTCCGCCCGCTGTCCCTTCGTGGCGACCACAGTGACCCCATGCGCCACGCCGCCCCGCAGTATCAATTGCAGAGCTACCCCGGTGCCCGTCATCAGTCAGTCTCGCATTCGATGATGCACGGGCTCAACCGGCTGATGCACAACAGGGTGGCCGTGCGCGTCGCACTCGCCGTCGCTACCGGCGGAACCAGCGAAGTGCTCATCGGCACCGTGGCCATGGTCCGCGACATGGGCAGTGCATCCCAGTCGCCACAACGCACACACCAATACAAACCGTTCGGCGTAGGCATCGGCATCGAATAGGTCAGCCGGGGTGGAGGCGAAACTCCCACTTCGACCACGGATTGAGGACCACGACGACGCCTTTGCGGACGCGGTCGAGAAGGTCGGCGCCGGGAATGGCCATCGTTTCCAGCGTTTGCAATTCCGGCCGGTGATGCAACGCAGACTCGAGCGCGTCAGGTCGGGTCCAGACGGGGAGCAGGTGCACCCCCTGCTCGAACACCTCGAGCACGTCGGGTCCCGCCGCCGCGGCACGACCCAGCGCCAGAACAGCTCCGGTGCGCATGGCGGCCAGGATCGCCTCGGGATCGCCACCGCTACGGACGTGCTCGACGGGGGCGACGGTGTTGAAGATGTCAGTCAGTTTTGACACTCTGGCTCTCCGGCACCGGGCTGAGGCTGAAAGAACGGAGTTGGGGAGGAAGGATTCGAACCTTCGAATGCCGGATCCAAAGACCGGTGCCTTACCACTTGGCGACTCCCCAGAGGCCGCGTCGCTGATCGTACGTGGATTGGCGGAAACGGGATTTTAGAATGGCGCCGCCGGGGATCCGGCCGGGGATGCGAGGTGCTGTAACTGCACCGACACTTGCACCCGTACAGGTGCAGCAGTAGGATCAATTCATGAGCAACCGTCTGTACGCCAAGGCAACGCCCCTTCTCTCCGAAGCCTTGGAGGCTGCGCCCCGGGCTCGCCTTGTGGACGATGCTGCCCCCAACACTGAGCGCCTGACCGCATGGGCGGAGTACGGCTACCAGCAGTGGCTTGCCGAGCAGGCCCGCCGGGAAAAGATCGACGCCTACACGTCCCTCGCTGCGGACGAGGAACGACAGGCCGAGGTCCGTTCCCGGTTTGCCAAGGCCGCCAAGGCCGGCCGCTTCTAGTACCGCGCTCAGTGCTGGGTTTTCGCAACGGCTGCATCTACGGGGTCGGCACCGCCGGGGTGATGGCCAAGGCTGTGCTGGTTGTCTCCGAAGACGACTGGAACCAGTGGGCGACGGATTCCGTCGTCGTACCGCTGTACGGCACGGATCGGCCGTTAACCCCAAGCCTGCTCTGCCCACGTGTGGCCGGCCTGGTGGCTGATTGCACGCGGGTGCTGTCGATGCCGCACGAGGATTTCGGCGAGTTCATCGCTCCCGGCGAGCAACACGATGTGGCGGCTGTGCGCGCCGGGATGGCCGCGTTCCTCTGTGTGGATGATCTGCGGCAAGGACAATCGAGTGGCAGACCTGCTCGCGGGGCCAATGCCTGGTACCCGTCACAAGGCCATGTCTACCACGCCAATCCACCGAAACATCCACTGCACAAGATGTATGGCGTGCTCACCGACGATGTCTGGAATGCTGATCACGAATACGTCGCGACGGTTCGGCTTACGAGCCACGTGAAAGCCCGGCGTGCGGAGTGGGAGACGCCTGTGCGCGGGGGATGCATCTGTGTGGGAAACATCTTTCAGGTGGACATCGGAGATATTCGCCAGCGTCCGCCTGAGCCTCCACGGCCGCGCGTGCTATCGCCGGATGAGAGGCGGGCGCTGGGCGCAGGGCTCACCGAGTTGCTTGCGTTGCCGTAGCGCGCTGCGCAATGCGCCCGGGCGTAGACTGGCGACCCGTCATGGAAGAGCCGTCGGAGCAACCCGCTACGCGATCAAGGCCTGTCGCATACCTGCAGGCTCATCCCCTGGGATGCAGCGCAATCTTTGGGCTCATCGGCGTCGGCCTGATCTTGGCCACCCTTCTCATGGGCAGCCACTGACAGCACTACGCTGAGGTCAGAAACCCCGGGGCGAGCGCGGTGCCGGCGGTGATCCGGGTCCGGGCTTGTTGCGTTGCTGCGGCTGGCGGTCGCCCCGGACCGGGGGTTGCAGGTAGCCGTGGCCGCCGCCCGAGCGAGGCAGTCCGAAGCGATTGATGTCGATGCGGGCATCGCGCATGACCTTGTCGATCTGCTCGCGCGCGCTGGGCATGTTCGGTGGGAAGAGCACATCACCGGGCTCGGCCGCAACGGGCGGCGCATTGTCGACGCCAGGATGAGCATGGTGGGCGGGATGCGGATGGGCCCGCGGATCGGTCGCCACGTGATGCGGCGTCGATACGTGGGGATGACTTAGTTCGGGGGTTGCGCGCGGCGGCAGATCGCGACGCTGTTCGACAGGCGGTACAACGGAGTTGGGACGCACCTGGGGTGCCGGGGTGCCGCGCAGATCCACCTCCACCTCCGACGGCGCCGGACCGATGGATATCGGCGACGCGGTGGAGTCGACGTTGCGACCGATCGAGTAGCCGGAACCGATATACGCGTTGGACGGTTCGAGGGCTGCACCCTTGCGATTCCAGGAGAAGGATTCAAGATCCTGCGCCGTCGCCAGGTAGATCGTCTCCTGGCCACGCTCGTCGACATGGTTGCGCACGGCGGCACCCATGGCGGCGAGGTCAAGAATCGATTGCAGCTTGTTGGAGTGGTGCGGGCCGAAAACGCGGCGCCATGCCACGGCGTATTTCAGCAGAGCCAGCGCCTGGTCACCTGATGTCTCAACGACGGCGGTACGGATGCCCTGCAGCATCTTCCGTGCCGCCGGCTGTACTTGAAGCAGTGCGATGCGCAGCTCCATGAGTTTCTGTTCGGCCTCCGCCTCGGCCTCCATCTCTTCGAGGGTTGTCTCGACGATGTAGCTCCAGTTGGCCAGGGCGACAGCTTCGCGCTGCGCAGCAACGGCACGCATGGTCTTGGACAGGCGCCGCACAGCACGGGCCGCCTTGATCTCGTCGTAATCCTGAGAGCGCGCGCGGATCGTGACGGGACGCCGCTGCGGATTTATCCGGTCCAGCGATGCGCCGATGATGCCCTTGCCGCGTGCCATGAATCCTTACCCCTCCCCTCTCCACCGGTGCGCGGAAGAACACCGGCTTGCAAGGGCCCGCTTTGAGGGTAGAGATCAATCGCGGACATGAGGCGGACAAACACGGACATAGGTTGATATGTGCGTCAGGCGGTGACTGTCGCGAAGCTCCGTTCCGCCCACGCCACGGCCCCGGCGAGGCCGGCGTCCGTCCCCAGGCCTGCCGGAGCGATGCGGCAGCGCCGTGCGGGCACGTCGAAGGCGATCTCGTGGATCCCCGCTTCGAGCGGGTCGAAAAGCAGTTCCTTGGCGTTGATGAGCCCACCGCCGATCACCACCACCTCAGGGCTGAGGATGTTGATGAGGCCTCCGATAGCGCGGCCGAGGGCACGGCCTGCGTCGCTCCACAGGCGCAGCGCCAGCGCATCTCCCGCCCGGGCCGCTGCAAGAACAGCGACGGCGTCGATGGCGCTGGGATCCAGGGAAACCAGAGATGTTGATTCGCGGCGCAGCACGGCCTCACCGGCGCGCTTGGCGATCGCGGTTCCCGAGGCAGATCCCTCCAGGCAGCCGCGGTGGCCTTGGCCACACGTCGGTCCATCGGGCGCCAGCGGAATGTGGCCAAGTTCTCCGGCTGTACCGGCCGCCCCGGATACCAACTCTCCGTTGATCACCAAGGCACCGCCAATGCCCGTCGACGCGGTGACGAACACCATGTGGCGGCTGCCCTTGCCGGCACCGGCAACCCACTCGGCGTAGCCGGCCAGCGACGCATCGTTGTGGATGACAACGGGACATCCGGTGCGCTTCGACAGCATGTCAGCCGCCGGGATGTCAGTCCAGCCTTCGAGGTGCGGCGCTGCGAAGACGATGCCCGACGCGGGGTCCAGAGGCCCGGGGATGCCGACGGCGACGCCTCCAGGTGCGGTCCCGGCACACACCTCTTTGATGGTTTCGGCTATGGCGTCCAGTACCGCGTCGGGTCCATCAGCCGCCGGTGTCGGCCGCGATACGTGTGGTGAGAACCCAGCGCCGCCTGACGACACGCCCGTCCGGATTGACGTGCCACCGAGGTCAACGCCAACAAGGGGGCCTGTCATGACCCGGGCTCGTGCCAGTGGCCGGGGCGGGCGATGCGCTCGGCCTCGGCCGGACCCCAGCTTCCCGCCTTGTAGAGCACAACGGGAGGCGGATCATCGAGAACCGGCTGCACGACGGCCCAGCCGCGTTCCACCTCATCCTCGCGAATGAACAGCGTGTGGTCGCCATCGAGAGCATCGTGAAGCAAGCGCTCGTACGCCTCAGGCGGCGATGTCTTGAACGATGTGCCGTAACTGAAGTCCATGCGCACGTCCTGTGTCGTGACCTCGGGACCCGGCTGCTTGGCGACAAACGAGAGGGCGATCCCCTCATCCGGCTGAATGCGAATCATCAGGCGGTTGGAGTCGACGTGATGAACGCCCGTCTCTTTGAAGAGATGCAGCGGTGCTTCGCGGAACACGACGACGATGCGCGTATCGCGGCGACGCAGGCGCTTGCCCGTACGGATGACAAACGGCACCCCCGACCAGCGCCATGAATCGATGTGCAGGCGCATAGCGGCGAATGTCTCGGTCTGCGAGTCACGGGCGACGCCCTTCTCCTTGCGGTAGCCGACGACGCGCTGGCCGTCGATGACGCCAGAGCTGTACTGGCCGCGAACGACGTCGCGCGGATCGATGCGGTGCAGGGCGCGCAGCACCTTGACCTTCTCGTTGCGAATCGCTTCGGCGTCGAAGGAAATCGGAGGTTCCATCGCGGTGACGGCAAGAACCTGGAAGAGGTGGTTCTGCACGATGTCGCGGATGGCGCCCGTCTCCTCGTAGAACGCACCGCGGCCTTCGACACCGAGGGATTCCCCCACGGTGATCTCGACACGGGCGATGGCGTCGCGATTCCACACGCGCTCGAACAGCGCGTTGCCGAAGCGGAACACCATGAGGTTCTGGACTGTCTCCTTGCCCAGGTAGTGATCGATGCGGAAGATCCGCTCCTCGGGCATGACGGCGTGGAGTGCGGTGTTGAGGTCCTTGGCCGACGTGAGGTCATGACCGAAGGGCTTCTCAATGATCAGAGACGAACCGTCGGCCAGACCCGCGGCGCTGATGCCACCGATGAGCGTGGAAAACGCTGATGCAGGAACCGCCAGATAGATGAGGCGGCGCTTGCGCTTGAGTGTGGCCTTCAGGGCTGTGAGGTCACCGTGATCTCCTGCCTCGACAAAACGCAGGCGCTTGGCAAATTCGCGGAACGCCGAGGTGCGGATGCCGGTTCGCGAGAACTCGCGAATCGAATTCTCGGCATGCTCGACGAACTTGTCGGTGTCCCACGGCATCGGAGCCACACCGATGATGTCGCCGTTTTTCGGCAGCAGCCCCTCGGCGGAGAGGTTGTAGAGCGCCGGTAGCAACTTGCGGGCTGCGAGGTCGCCTGTTGCGCCGACAACGACGATGTCCTGGTCAACGGGCGGACGGAGGCGTGTCACTCGTCGTCGGGGTGCGCGAAGTGGTCGAAGGTGGCGCGGCCGATCGCGATGATGAGCGCAAATCCGAAGCAGAAGAGACCGAGAAGCACGACAGGCCATTCCCACGTGGCAGTGGCGTATCCGTACACGGCGCCGATTCCTGCTGCCAGTTCTGCCAGCGCTGCGCCGGCGAGCAGCCAGGCGATCGTCAGTGTCACGGCGTCAAGTCGCGTTGTGGTGCGCATGGACTCCGCGAGCGACGGCGAGTGCGTGCCCTGGTCGGCGAAATGGCGCCACGTCGCTGCCTTGATCTGGATCACCAGGACGAAGGCGAATGCGATCAATGTCGTCCAGACGGCATCGCTCTCCCACGGCGACGTGGTGTAGCCCGCGATGGCAAGAACGGCGGCGACCAGCATGCCGCCCGCGGTGACCAGAAGACCGAGGATGGAGAACCAGTCGACGACATTCAGTTGAGGAATTCCGCGCGGCGGCAGTGGCGCGCGAGGCGCGGCGCGCAGCACGGGCAGCAGATCGCGACTGACCGAGAGCCCCGACACGGTCGCCTGGCGACCGTCGAACTCGGCGAGCGGATCAGTGCCGGAGGGCACCGCCAGCAGGCCGGGTTGAGGCCCTGGGAACAACTGGCGCTCTTCGCGGCGGCCATCGGGGTAGCGCATGCGCAGCAGCCCGCAGTCTTGGCAATGCCAGGCCGCGATGGGCAGCCCGCCAATGACGGGACCGTAGTGCGTCGTGGTCCGGCGCTTGCCCTCGGGTCCATTGGCACCGTCGTAATGCGAGAACTCGTGCGCCATTACGCCTTCCACCGGGCCGGGGTGCGAGCACTCCTCGGGCGTCGGCGGCAGGGACGAGGGCGAGGTTGTGTCAGCCACGGCCACGACGGCGGATTCTAGGTGAGAGTTCGGCAGGCGCGGGCGTTGAATCCCGCTTGCTGCGCCGCACCGGCGATCTGGCGCGCCGCGGCGGGGCTGTCGCAGACGGCGAAGAGGCAGCCGCCGCTCCCCGTCATGTGCCACGTCACCGCCGCCACCTTGGCGCGGAGCCTGGTCACCGCATCGGCCAGATCGGGGGACGCGCGGAGCGCCGAGGCCTCGAGTGCGGACCCCAGGAGCGCGTCGGGCGCCCTGCCCTGGGCCAGTTCGCCGATGAGGGCTGTCGCGCGCGTCCCCGCTGCCACCTCCCCGCCCTCGAGACCCATGTATGCCGCCGCTGTGTCGCCATGCCCGGCGAATGCGACTGCCACCCATAGCCCGGGCGCAGCGAAGGGCGTCAGGCGCTCTCCGCGGCCCTCGATGCGGGAAGGGCGTCCACTGAGTTGCACGGGTACATCACTGCCCAGCGCGGCGGCGAGGTGGGCCATCGCAGTGCCCGTCAGGCGCTCCACGGCGGCGAGGACGGAGGCGGCGTCCGCCGAACCACCACCCAGGCCACCGCCGGCCGGAAGGCGCTTCTCCAGCCAGACCTCCACGGGCTGTCCGACGACCTCTGCCGCGGCGACGGCGGCGCGATGGGTCAGATCGTTCTCACCGGCGGGGACCGCGTCCGCATTGGGTCCGGTCACACGCACTGCGGTGGCGGCCGCCCCGATGCGGACACCGACGAGGTCATGCCAATCGAGGGGGACGACAACGGAATCGAGGTCGTGAAAGCCATCATCACGGCGTCCCACGACCTCGAGGGAGAGGTTGAGCTTGGCGTGAGCCGGGACGATCAACATGGGCTGCCCTGTATACTTCCGCATTCGCAGCGTCCGTGCGCCTCTACGCGCCCGGCACGATCGAAAACCTGGGGCACAAGCCCCCTTTTCACCGGAGACCCGTGGCCAACTCCCGTTCAGCCCGCAAGGCGATCCGCTCCAGCGAGCGTAAGCACCTCCGCAACCGTGCGGTTCGTTCGTCGGTCCGCACCCATGTCGGCAAGGCGCGTCAGGCGCTGCTGGGCACGGGCGGTGAAGTCGACGTCGAGGCGGCTCTCAAGGCAGCTGTTAAGGCACTTGACCGGGCGGCCGAGAAGGGCATCCTGCATCGCAACAACGCCAACCGCCGCAAGTCCCGGCTGACCGCCATGGCAGCTCGCATCATGCGTGCCGCCGGCGACGACCAGACAGCTGTGCGCTCGGCAGCTGCCGGTGGACAGAAGGGAACAGGCGCCAAGTCCAAGACGGTCGGCGCCAAGAAGCCCGCGTCCAAGGCCAAGGCAACAACTGCCAAGGCAACCACTGCCAAGGCGCCGACCGCCAAGGCTGCTGTTGCCAAGGCCCCGGTTGCCAAAAAGGCACCTGCCAAGGCTCCCGCTACCCCCAAGGCCTAGCAGCCTCCGGGTCTAGCTCTCGCGTTCGGCGGGGACCGCTTCCGCGCTCTCTTCGACGCGGGTTTTGCGCGCTCCCGTGGTGACGCGAACTTCGGCACCTGACGGTCCGACGGAGAGTGACCGGCGGCGCAGAACCGCCTCGACGGCATCGGCATCGCACGGCCGGGCGAAGAAGAATCCCTGCGCCGAGTCGACGCCGAGCGTGCGCAGCAGGCGCAACTGGCGCGCCTGCTCGATGCCCTCGGCAACCGTGTGCAATTCCAGCGACCGCGCCAAAGTGGTGATGGCCCGGATGAACTCCGACGGCCTCTCGCCCTTGCCCAGGTCGGTGACGAATGACCTGTCGATCTTGAGGATGTCGACAGGCAGTTCACGCAGGTAGCCCAGTGACGAGTAGCCGGTGCCGAAGTCATCGAGGGCGAAGCGAACACCGAGCTTCTTGATGGCCATCATCTGACGGCGGCTCTCGTGAAGATCGTCGAGGAGGGCGCTCTCCGTTACCTCCAGGACCAGACATTCGGCGGGCAGCCGCGTCTCCTCCAGCGTGCGGGTGACGTCGGCGAGGAGGTCGGCTCCGCGGAAATGACGGCTCGAGATGTTGACGGCGACGGTGAGCTCCGGGAGGTCAAGCTCGGCCCGCCAGCGCTCGGTTTGGCGGCACGACGTCAGGAGTACGCAGCGTCCGATGTCGATGATCTGTCCGGTCTCCTCGGCCAGTTCGATGAATTCGGACGGCGGCAGCAGACCCCGTGAGGGATGCTGCCAGCGCACCAACGCCTCGGTGCCGAGAATGCTTCCCGATCCGAGGTCGATGAGTGGCTGGTAGTGAACGACGAGTTGGTCTTCGCGCATCGCCTCTTCGATGTCGACCTCGAACTGCAGGCGGGCGATGGCCAGCAGATCCATGGATGCGTGGAAGATGGAGAAGTCCCGCTTACCCGCCGCCTTGACGCGGTACATCGCGACATCAGCCATGCGCAGCAGGTTGTCGGCCGTGTCGGCGGCGTTGCCGATGGAGACGCCGATGGACGCCGCCACCTGGATCTCGACGTCGCCGACACCGACGGGCTTGTCGATGGCGTCGAGAACGCGCTGCGCCACCAGGGCCGCCGTGTGGTCGTCAACGCCGCCCTCGAGGAGAATGGCGAACTCATCGCCTCCCAAACGCGCTGCGGTGTCCATGGCGCGGAGCACTCCACGAATGCGTGTCGCCACCGAGCGCAGCAGGACGTCGCCGACGCCATGACCATGGTTGTCGTTGATGACCTTGAAGTCGTCGAGGTCAATGAACAGCACTGCCACCGACTCACCGTTGCGGGCGCAGCGCGTCAGCGAGTGCTCGAGCCGTTCGCGGAGGAGTGCCCTGTTGGCAAGTCCCGTCAACGGATCATGCAGCGCCTGGTGGCGTAGCTGATCCTCGTATTCGCGACGGTCTGAGACGTCACGTGCCGACAGAACGATGCCGTTCACCGACGTGTCGTCGAGGAGGTTATTGGGGACCGCCTCGATGTCATGCCAGTCGCCATCACTGTGCTGCAGCCGGAATTCCAGCGGCGCCTGTTGCGAATGACGGCCGGCGAATCCACCGAGACGCGCTTCGACCGTGGCCTTGTCCTCGGCGTGAACCAGGTCGGCGAGCGCTAGGCCGCGAAATTCCGACGGTTCTCGGTCGAGCATGCCGCGCACCGACTCCGACATGTACGACACGATTCCAACGGCATCGATGACGGCAATAACATCGGAATTGTTCTCAAGCAGTCCTCGGTACTGAAGTTCGGAGGAGCGCAACTCGTCGCTGCGGCGTTCGAGATCGGCGGTGAGGATGAAGTTCTCGTGGAGGGAGATGGCCTGCCGCGCGGCCAGCAGCAGCACCATGAACGTGGTATCCCAGAGAAGGGGCTCATCGATGGTGTGCCCCACCGCCAGCGCGATGGCGGCGGCAGCGGCGGCAGCGGCGACGACGAACGACGGCAGCAGTCCGTTGCGCTCCGCCGCCCGGGCATGCGGCCGGGCTGTACGGCTTGCCGGTGTCGCAGCCAGACCAGCGGCACCAACAAGAACATACGCAGCCAGCCACAGAGCGTCAAAGGGCAGTGGCACGATGTCGGTCGTCCCGAGCTGCACGTACGCAGCACCCATGTCGCCGCCCGTAGCGTAGGCAATACCAAGAGCCAGCAGAGTCAGCGCGCGACGCTCGCGGCGCGCAGCGTGCAGTGCCAAAGAGACGACGATCAGCAGATACGCAATGTCTGCCACGGGACCGAGCAGCAACTGCACCTGGTCACCTGCCGTATGCACTTGAGCCCCCGAGGCCAATTGCCCGAGACCCGCCAGCCAGGCGATGTAAAACGCACCGGCGGCCACGAGCAATGCGTCAAGTGCGATGCGCAACCGGCCACCGCGCAGGTAGACCGACATCAGCGATGCGGATGCCGTCAGTGCCAGCGGCAAACCTACGGCGGACGACAGATTCATGATCGCCGACGCGTCGGTCCCGTCGGTGGCAGTGCTGCGCTGCACGCCCGCCACCAGAGTTCCGCCGGCATTGAGTCCCACGACACCGCCGATACACGCCCAGGCAAGCCGCTCGGCACCTGCCAGACGCCGGGCTCCCACCAAGCAGCCGAGTGAACCTGCCAGGCCGGCCAGGCCCAAGGCGGCGTAGGTGACATTGCGGCGCAGGGCCGGATCCAAACGCGGAAGTGTCAGCCAGACAAGACCCACAACCATGAGGGCGAGTGCCCCCGCAACAGGGCGTGTGATATCGGCAGACCCTAGCCGGGAGGTCTCCAAAGGCACCGCCGGGCGCCCTTCACCCTCCCCGGGTTGCAACGCCATGAAGCGAGGCTACCCGGTGCCTGGTGAGACCACCTCGTCAGACACCAAATAGTCACAGAAGGCGCCCGAGATCACGACGCGCGTAACGCCACCACAGTGGCGGCAGCCCGCCGCACGAAGCCGCGAAGAGCCTCCGTATCGTCGAGATCTCCCGCCTTGAATCCGGCGTCGATCCTCTGCAGATCGCGCAGCCAGCCGAGCGAGACCCTGCCCGGAATCTGCCGCGATTGGGCGATCAGTCGTTCGGCCTTCCACGGCGGCGTTCGCAGCGTGGCGGCGACAGCCGCAGGTGTCGCCTTCTTCTCGGACAACTGGGCACGGACAGCCACCATGTCGCGGATGTGGCCGGCTAGCGTCGCCAGCAGATAGGGAGAGGCGATGCCGTCGGCGAGCAGGGCGTCGACAGCTGCAGCGCCGCGGCCGGGGACCGGACCCAGCAACCCGTCCATGACATCCCAGACGGCGACGCTGCCGTCGCCGGCGACGAGTGTTTCGACATCGGCGTGAGCCACCTCACCGCCGCCGCTGAATGACATGAGCTTGTCCATCTCCGCCGACAGGGCACCGAGGTCCGGACCTGCCACCGAGAGCAGCAGTTCGACAGACTTCGACGTCAGCCGCAGACCCCGTTCCCGCAGTCCCGTGTCGACGAACGTGCGCAGGTCGCGGCCCTTGACGCGGGGGAATTCAGCGACTTCGCCGCCCAGTTCCTTGATGCCGGCGCGGATCGGATGAGCCGGGGTCACAGGGCCGTGGTTGACGATGCACACGGCCGTCGTCGGCGCACGGTTGCGCAGTGCCTCGATGAGGGCGTCAGCGTCACTTGTCTTGCGACCACTGATCTGCGGTGGATTGCGTACCAGGATCACCCGCTCGGGGTCGAAGAGCGGCATCTCGGCAAGCGCCTGGGCCAGCGGCTCGATCTTTGCCGGTTGATCAAACACCTCGACGTCCACCTGCGACGAAGTGGCGCGCTTGCGCCAGCGCGTCAGGGC
>JBEPVH010000011.1:0-12523 GCA_041691115.1 bacterium
GGTCCGACCTGCGCGATCACTGTCAGATCCGGGGTCGGCGAGGCAGCCGGGGTGGAACTGCATCCCGAGATCAGCAGCCCAGCCATTAATAGGAATCCGGGCTTCACCACCCTCAAACGCATCACGGGCGTCGAGTTTAGCCAGGGGCGCCGCCACGACCATTCCGTGTTTAGGCGTACACATAAGTTTGGCCTGCTACCCTCCCGCTCCCAGCCGGCCTTTGGTACCGGCTGATCCACGTTCAACCTCGGGAGGGAGGCTGGTGAGCGACGCGACCTCTGGCGACAAGGATTTCCGCCGTATGGCTCCCACCGTCAACAAGGCTGGGCGTATCAACCCGACCGTTGCAGACATGGTGTTCGTCGCTCTGAATACCCCCGGTTACGGTGGTTCGCAGGGCCTCAACATGTGCATCTGGAGCGATCCCGGTGGTGGCAAGACGAGCTTGGTGAAGGAAGCGGCGAAGATCGCCGGTTTCAACCCCTACGTCATTGTTCTCACCCGCGTCGCACCTGAGGACATCACGGGTATCCCCCGTGTTATCGAGGTAAAGCTCGGCAAGGACGGTTCGCCGCTCGCCGACGATGCCCCGGCCGCCGAGCGTGCCAAGGCCGAGACCGCGTACTTCACGGTCAAGACGCCTGACCTGCGCTTCATCAACATCTCGCGGGACAAGAAGGCGCTCGTCATCTTCGACGACGCGACCAACACCACCCCCGCCGTGCAGGCCGCCGCTCTGGACATCCTTCTCGAGAAGGAGTTCTCCGACGGTGCCGGCCAGTACCTCTCCCTGAAGCACGTTCCCATGGTGCTCATGGCCAACCACGGTGAGGGCGCGTCGCTGACGCCGTTCCTGGCGCCGGTGGCCAACCGCATGATGCACGTGTGGATGGACAACAAGGACGTCTTCAAGTGGTGGCAGGCCGACCGCGCGTCGCAGCTCACGCTCGACATGAAGAAGGTCGACACCGTTGCCAAGGAATACCCCGCCCTTCTTGAGAAGAGCTGGAACCTTGTCAACGACTACATCAAGGAGAAGGGCGTCGCCGCGTTCTCCACGCCGACGCCCCAGGACTTCCCGATGTCCGAGGACTACGCGTTCGCCACGTCGCGCTCGTATGAGTTCATGGTCCGTTGGATCGCCGCTGCCGAGCACTTCGGTATCGACGACGCCCGCGGTATCCAGGGCTGCATCGGCCTCGAGAAGGCAGCTGAGTTCAGCAAGTGGCGGACACTCGTCGAGCTCGTCAACGATGCCTACGCACGCAAGATCGAGTGGGAAGTTCTCAAGCCGGACATGCAGGCGACCGTCGCCATTGCAGCGGCGCGCCGCTTCCAGACGGACGATCAGCTGAGCGGACTGCTGGCCTCTCTCAAGAAGCTCACAAAGCTGTCCGAGGGTTCGCAGGACGTCAGCTACCACGCCCGTGAGTACCTGCTCAAGCGCGCACTCGGCAAGGAAGAGCCCAAGCTCACCGCGAACCAGATCTTCCTGGTGCGCACCAACTGGCCGGAGCGCTTCAAGGCACTCGCCGGACCCGCAGACGATGCGCGTGGGGTCGCCTAGGTAGGCGGCCTCCCAGGAGGTATCCGTGCCCACGCCGATCACTCCGGCGGATAAGTTCCGCCTTGCTCAGCAGATTGCTTCTGAGGTCGCCCCGATGTGGGCGCCCGTCATCAAGCAATGGGAACCCAAGCCCGTCTGGGGCAGCAAGAAGCTCACCGTCAAGGGACGGGAGATCAAGTTCGACTCGCTCATGCCCGTCGAACAGCTTGCCGCCGAAATCATCCACGCCACCGATCACTTCGTCATGGGGCACAAGGGCCGCCGTGACGAGCGCGATAAGGATCGTTGGCAGTCGTCTGCTTGCATGGAGACCATCAAGCGGTGGGACGACGCCATCAAGCAGGCAGGGCTCGAGTGGGCTCCCGGCAGCGACATCCGCGAACAGCACCCCGACATCAAGCGCAACGAGGCCGAGAAGGTCTACGAGGAGCTTGAGGAAGTCGAGGGCCAAGAGGGTGAAGGCGAGGAAGGCAACGACCTCGGCGATGACGACGGTGACGGTGATGGCGAGGGCCAGGACGGCGAAGGCAAGCCCGGTCAGGGCAAGCCTGGCAAGGGCAAGCCCGGTCAGGGTCAGCCTGGTCAAGGTCAGCCCGGCCAGGGACAGCCCGGTCAGGGACAGCCCGGCGAGAAGCAGAAGGGTGAGTCCGGCAAGGGCGAAGCCAAGGGCACCCCGGGCGAAGACGGCGATGGCGTCTGCAAGCTCGAAGAGAACGACTACGACGACTCCATGCTCGAAGGCCTCGAAGAGGACGAAGGTCCCGGCCAGCCCGGCGACGGCGATGAGGATGGAGACGGTGACGGCGATGGCGACGGTGATCCCAAGGGCAAGCCGGGTCCTCCTGGAAAGGAGACCGCCAACCGTGACCTGCAGCGCGAGAAGGAGCAGGCGTTCCTCAGCCTCGCTCGCAAGATCGTTACGCGCCTCTTCTCTGGGGCCGACCGTCGTGACTACTCGCTGAGCAAGCCGTCCAACCGGTCGTACCTGACCAACGGCGGCATCCTCTCCTCGCTTCACAAGAAGCCCGAAGAGGTGCGCATCATCATCGACGTCTCCGGATCGGTCGACGACAAGATGCGCAACGCCATCTTCCGGGTCTGCGAAAAGATCCAGCGCCAGATCGGTACCGACAGCCGAATCCTCGTCGCCCTCGGCGACACCGAGGTGAAGGACGTTGGACCGATGCGTCGCGTGCTCGACAACGCCAAGGGTGGCGGTGGCACGTCGATGGAGAAGGTCATCCCCGATGCGGTCCGCATGATGCGCACGGGCAACCGCTATCTCATCATCACCGACGGCGAAACGGCATGGCCCGACAAGCTTCCGCCGAACACGCTGGTGCTTCTCGTCAACGACAGGAATCCTCTGGCTGGCAACTGGCACTACAAGGTGCCGCCGCATGTCGCCAGAAACATGATGTGGGTCACCAAGAAGGAACTGATGGAAGGTGGCGTCAAGCCACGGCAGTTCCAGGGCCCCGACAGGGAAGTCGCCTGACGTCGACCGGCCTTAGGCAGTGCGCGCCCCTCCCGGCGCGCGCTGCCTCGGTCGATTCGGGTTCCGTCTGAAGCGTTCGGCAGGACCGGACGCGCCTCTGGGTCACAGGTTCGTAACGTGGCCATAAAGAGCCCACAGGTACGGCCTTGGGGCGCCATCCTCACGGTCGTGAGTTCGCGCCGTAAGAGTCAGGAGATCTGCGCATGACATCGGGAGCGACCACGATCGTCGTGCTCCTCGCTGTCTTCTCCTGCGCCGCGGTCGGCTACATCTTCTGGTACTCACGGGCCGTGCACCGTGCCATCAAGGATCTGCGCAACGCAGCCCGGGATGTCGCCGGCGGCGCCCTTGACCGCCACGTCGTTCCCACCGGCCCGGAGGAGACGCGGTCACTCGGCAGCGATTTCAATGCCATGGTCGACTCGCTCGGCGGTCTCGTCGACGGCATGCGCGGCGTGTCCGTCCAGGTCAACGCCGCCGCCGACTCCCTGCAGCAGCAATCCAAGCAACTTGTCGAAGCGACGTCGGAGCAGTCGACGGCCGCCACCGAGACGTCGGCGGCGATGGAGGAGCTGGCCCGCACATCGGCAGCCATCGCCGACACCGTCAAGCATGTCGCCGAGCAGGCTCAGGAATCCCGCGAGTCGCTGCAGGAAGCGCGCGACGACATCATCGCCTCGGGCGAGCGCACCCAATCCCTGGCTAACAAGGTGATCGAGGTCACCTCGGTGCTGGAACTCATCAACGAGATCGCCAATCAGACCAACCTCCTCGCCCTCAACGCCGCCATCGAGGCAGCCCGCGCCGGTGAGGGTGGCCGCGGCTTCACCGTCGTCGCCGATGAGGTGCGCCGATTGGCCGAGCGTTCCAAGACATCGGCGGCAGAGATCGCCGTCCTCATCGGCGGCATCGAGGTCGAGACCAACGCCACCGTGCTGGCGATGGAGAAGGGTTCTCAGCAGGTCGACCGCGGCCTGGAGCTCATCGAGGTCGTGTCCGACGCTTCAACGCAGGTGGAACTCACCACGCACCAGCAGCGCGTCGCCACCGAGCAGGTGGCCAACGCTATGGACGAGGTGTCCACGCGCAGCCGCCAGATCGAGGCCACCGCACAGCAGATGGCGGCGCTGGCGGCCGAGCAGTCAGGTCTCGCGGCCAAGGTGGCGCAGTCGAGCGGTACTCACCTCGTCCCGAAGTGACGCCGGCGGTCAGTGGGCCGCGTACCAGTTCTGCAGAACCTTCCCCGGTCCGCCGTTGGCAGTCCCGCACTGCGTTGGTGCGTACGTCCAGCCGGTGGTGAGAATTCCCGGCACATCGAAGGCGTGAGCCGTCATGCCGATGTGGTGAGCCTTGAGGTAGGCGAAGAACGCCGGCGTCATCGACTCCTGGTTGGTACCGCAATCCACATCGTGGTAATTCCACTCGGTGGCAATGACGGGAACCGTCGCCGTCAGGTAGCCGTACTGCTGATCCCAGAATGACTGCCCCGGTGTGAAGTAGTACGGATGCACTGCATACGCGATGCCCTTGCCTGAGCTCGTGTCGGCAAGCATCGGGATGCCCATCAGACGCTCGGCGAACCTGCCACCGTCGGCCAGGAGAACGTTGTTGGCGCCCGTGCCGCGAATGGTGGTCACCAGGCTCTGATGACCCACCGACGCCGATCCCTGGTTGGGCTCGGGAGAGCTGCCACCATTCTTCCACTGCGCCCATGCGGCTGCCGTGGTGTCGTTCTGCGGCTCATTGAACATCTCGTACATGACGTAGGGCACGTTGGCGAACACGGGAGCAAGCACTCTCCACGCCGCGGTTGTCTGCGACGTTGGCAGAGGATGCGCAGGGCCACAGCCGATGCTCTGGTCCTGCATCGAGAGGATGATCACGAAGCCGTTGTTGTGGATCAACGTGACGCCGGCCCGGATCTCGTTGAGGTACGTGGCCGACTGCGAACCCACAAGTCCGCTCTGGGAGATCTGAAAGCGCAGCGTGTTGGCGTGCCATGCCTTGGCTGCATTCATCTCCGCCTGGTCGAGATGCAGGTGCGCAGACTTGCCACCACCGTTGTTACAACCCGGAGGCGTCAGCAGCCCGATCATGTTGAAGCCGATCGGCACGAACGCTGAGCCGTTGTACATCAGCGTGTTGCCGGCGACCCGCAGACCCGTCGACGGTGGTGGTGTCGGCGTGGGCGTCGCGGTCGGCCGCGGCGTAGGGGTTGGTGTGGGTGTCGGGACCGCGCTGAAGACCACGACAAGCTGCGGAGGTGTTGACCCCTCCCGAGATGAGAAGTCACTCTCGGATCCCGTGGTGATCAGGCCGAGGGAAACCGCCTGCCCACCTTTGACTGCCGACGTCACGTCGATGGTGACGTTGGCATTGGCGCTGTACGGACCCGAGTAAGCGATCGCCGTCGCAGCAATCGACGGGCGGGTGTTGTACGTGGTTGCCTCGGTGAATGCGCCGGCCGTGTGCGCCTGCACGCCGCCGGTAGCACCGCCGTTGTTATGAATGCGCAGCGTTGCGGCAGTCACGGTGCCAGCGGGCACGTTGAATCGGACGAGAGAATCCTGCGTCGGTGTCGTCCCGACGCGCAGCACAGTTGAGGAGCCGTGCCCAGTGCCCGCGCTGGAGCTGTCGACATAGGTGTCGGCCACCGCAGTGACAGTGCTGCTCGTCGTCGCAGCTGTGCGAACCGGCGCCGCCTCGGGGTGCGCCATGAGCACGACCAAAAGGACAAGACCCGCCCCCGCGAGAGACATACGACCACGCATCCTGCTTCCTCCGTTCCGCCCGGAAGGATTCCACCCGCGAAGGGACATCAGGAGGACAATCCGGCGCCTACTCTCGATCAGATGACGGCGGATTCGGGGAGCGCCTTGCCTCGGGCGAAGCGGTCGGGAGCGAAAGGCGAGATGTCGATCTCGGGAGCGTTGCCAGTCATCTCAGCGGCCAGAAGCCTGCCGATGGCGGGAGCCTGCATGAATCCGTGGCCGGAGAAGCCGCAGCAGAGCCAGAAGCCGTCAACGCCCGGGGCGGGGCCGACGATGGCCTGGTGGTCGGGTGAGACCTCGTAGAGCCCGGCCCAGCCGGTGCGGATCGCCGCCTTCTCGAGAGCCGGGAGGCGGTGGGTCGCGTGCTCAACGAGGTGCTCGAGGAAGTCCCAGGCCACGGAGGTATCGAACGACGACGGCTCGGCCGGATCGCTCATACCAAGGAGCAGGCCGTCGCCCTCGGGATGGAAGTAGAACGAGGTGGCGAAGTCGACGGTCATCGGCGGTGGTGTGCTGAGCTCGAACTTCTCGGTGGTGAAGATGTGGCGCCTGAATGGCTTCACCGGTACGTCGACACCGGCAAGTGCACCGACAGGTCCTGCGTGCGGACCGGCGCAGTTCACCACTGTCGGCGTGGCGATGCGCTGGCCGCCGGCTGTCACGGAGACGATCCTGCCCCCCACGCTCTCGATGGCATCGACGGCGACGCCCTCAACGATGGTGGCACCAGCGCGACGCGCCGCCGACGCATAGCCGGCGGTCACCTCGTTGGGGCCGGCCAATCCGTCCGAGGGACAGAACGCCGCACCCGTTAGGTCCTCGCCGTTGAGGTCGGGGACAAGTTCCATAGCCTCGGCCACGCTGAGCATCCGCACATCGTCGAGACCGGCAGCACGCTGCATGGCCACATTGGCGGTGAAGAGGCCAAGGTCTTCCTTGGTGGACGTGAGAAACAGGTAGCCGATCTGGCGCAGGTCGGCGGTGTGCCCCGTCTCCTCCTCGAAGTTCTCCAGCAGGTGGCGGCTCATCATGCCGACGCGCACATTGACCTCGGTGGAGAACTGCTGGCGGACGCCGCCGGCGCATCTGCCCGTGGAACCGGCGCCCAGCTCATGGCGCTCAAGGAGCAGCGGCTTCATGCCGCGATCCGCGAGGTGGTATGCCAGCGAGCAACCGACAACACCGCCGCCGATGATGACGCAGTCGGCTGTCTGCGGAAGCGTCGGCGTCACCTAGGCCGCCTCACCGCTGCCCGACGTTGCGGGAAGTTCACGCCCATCAAGGAAGGCAGCGATGACGGCGTTCTGGCGGCGCACGAAGTCCGCGCTCCAGCCATGGCCGGCATCACTGAAGAGCGCCAGGTGGACGTGGTTCATGGGCCGGATGAGATCGCGCATCGCGGGGACGTCGACGATGCGATCCTCCTCGGCAATGAGGACGAGTGTCTCGCCGTCGTGATGCCTCAGCAGGTCAAGGTCATGGCGCCGCAGGCCATCGCGCAACCACTCCTTGGCGGCACGTGGTGTGGCGCGCTGCTGGTTGAAGAAGTTCATGTCGGCGCCGTCGTCGTCGACATTCTCATCCTCGGTGAAGTTGCGCTTGTACCAATCGGAGATGCGCCGCTGGCGACCCATCCACACCACTGCGGAGTACACACCGGGAGAGGTCAGCAGACGGGTCTGCCGGTGGAACCTACTGAGCACCAACTCGGGTTCGAGAAGCGGCGTATGCAGGATGAGCTTGTCGACCTTGTCAGGACGGCGACGCAGCATCGCCAATGCGATGCAGGCACCGATGCAGAGACCACCGATGTCGAACCTGTCTATCCCCTCGGCATCGGCAGCAGCCTCGAGCGCATCGGCGAGCGCATCGGCGGTGTGCCGTCCACGAAGCGGAGTGGAGAGGCCGAAGCCGGGAAGGTCGGGAATGATGAGACGACGGCGTTGCGCCAGGTCGTCGAACCACGTCTCGAAGTTTTCCGCCGACCCGGTGAAGCCGTGCGCCAGAATCAGAGGCTGGCCGCTGCCACCGACGAGGTAGCGCAGCTTGCCGCCGTCATGGTCGATGAAGCGTTCTTCGAGCTCGGCCATGCAGACCTCAGATGTCGGTATCGATCTGCGCGCGCTGCAGCCGTCCCGAGTAGTCGATGTATATCGACTTCCACTCGGAGAACTCGTCGAGCACGTGGCCACCTGCCTCGCGATGTCCATTTCCGGTGTTCTTGGTACCACCGAACGGCAGCTGGATCTCGGCACCGATGGTTGGCGCGTTGACATAGACGATGCCCGATTCCAGCTCGTTGATGGCATGGAAAGCATTGCGCAGGTCGTTGGTGTAAATCGAGAGCGACAGACCGTAGTTGGTCGAGTTGGCCACGCTGATCGCCTGATCCAGCGAGGACACCGGCATGACAACAGTGGTCGGGCCGAAGATCTCCTCCTGGGCGATACGCATCGCAGGAGTGACATCAGTGAACACCGTCGGCAGGTAGAAGTGACCCTCGGCGAGTTCGCCGTCGGCGGCGATGGCGCCACCCAAAGCCAGCGAAGCACCTTCGCCATTGCCGATTTCGGTGTAGCTATGTATGCGCGCCAGCTGCGTCTCGTTGATCACGGGCCCGACGTCCACGCCGTCATCAAGGCCGTAGCCAAGCCGCAGCTTGGAGGCGCGGCCGACGAGTGCGTCGGTGAAATCACCGCGCACCTTGTCGTGCACGATGAGGCGCGAGGACGCGGTGCAGCGCTGTCCCGATGTCCCGAATGCACCCCACAGAGCACCGTCGACGGCGAGGTCGATGTCGGCGTCTTCCATGACGACGATGCCGTTCTTGCCACCGAGTTCCAGCGACACTCGCTTGAGGAGGCGGCCACACTCGGCGGCGATGATGCGCCCGGTCTCGGGAGAGCCCGTGAAGTAGATGGCGGCGACGCCGGGATGAGAGACAACGGCAGCGCCGGCATCACCGTCCCCAAAGACCGTGTTGACGACACCGACGGGCAGGCCTGCTGCCTCCAGTACTTCAACGAACCGCAAGGCGCACAGCGGCGTGTCCTCGGCAGGCTTGAAGACGACAGTGTTGCCCGCCATGATCGCCGGGAAGATCTTCCACGAGGGGATGGCGACGGGGAAGTTCCACGGCGTGATGCAGCCGACCACACCGATCGGCTGACGCATCGTCATGGCCCACTTGTCACGCAACTCCGAAGGCACGGTCTCGCCAAAGGCGCGGCGGCCTTCACCGGCGATGTACTTGCCCATGTCGATGGCTTCCTGCACATCGCCGCGGGCTTCGGTGATTACCTTGCCCATCTCGCGCGTCATGATTCGCGCGATCTCTTCCTTGCGCTCTTCGAGAATCTCGGCAGCGCGCAGGATGATGGCGCCGCGTGCGGGCCATGGCGTTGCGCGCCATGCAGGGAACGCTGCCTTCGCGGCCTTCACGGCATCGTCAACGTCCTCGGGGCCGGAACGCGGGAACACGCCGACGATGTCGCTGCGACGCGCAGGGTTGTGCGATTCGAATGTCGCCTTGCCACGAGCCTCACGGCGCTCGCCGGCGATGTGGTTGCCCGTGGTCACGGGGGCCAGTGTCTCGGTCACCGGGACTCCTTGATGGCTGCCTCGAGCATGTCGAGGCCGCTGTCGAGATCCGCCTCACTCGTGGTGATGGGCGGGATCAAACGAATGACGTTGTGGTCGGTGCCGCAGGTGAGGAGGAGTACTCCCTTGGCGAGTGCTGCCTGCTGAATCCGCGAGACCATTTCGTGGGCTGCAGCGGCGTCCTCGCCGAACTCGATGCCGACCATGAGGCCACGGCCGCGCACGTCGACGATCTCGGGCATGTCCTTCATCCAGCCGCGAGCCCTGTCCTGGATACGCTTCCCCAGTGCTGTGGCACGACCGCACAGATCGTCGCGGACGATGGCGTCGATGACAGCGATGACCGCCGCGCAGGCGATGGGATTACCACCGTAGGTGGTGCCGTGCTCGCCTGGCTCCCAGTGCTTCATCACCGAATGCCGCGCCACCATCGCCGCCACGGGGATGCCGTTGCCGAGGGCTTTGGCGATGCACATGATGTCGGGTGTGACGCCGACATGATCGACGGCGAACATCCGGCCGGTGCGGGCCATGCCGGACTGCACCTCATCGGCGATGAGCAGGATGCCGTGCTCGTCGCAGATCTCGCGCAACCGCGGCAGGAAGCGAGCCGGCGGCACGATGTAGCCGCCCTCACCCTGGATGGGCTCAACAATGATCGCGGCGACGTTGCTGGGATCCACCATCGTCTTGAAGAGACGTGCAATCTCCTCGCCCTCGGCGATGGGGCAGCGCTCACCGGCGGCGTGCGTGCACGTGCGCAGGCAATGCGGGTAGGTGACGTGATGCACCCCCGGCAGGAACGGGCCCATGCCGTGGTGGTAGCGCGAATTGCTCGCGGTCAGCGATACGGCCCCATAGGTGCGTCCGTGGAAGGCTCCGCGGAAGGCGATGAAGTCGGTGCGGCCGCTGGCGCGGCGCGCCAGCTTCATCGCAGCCTCAACGGCCTCGGCACCGGAGTTGCAGAAGAACGCCTGGTCAAGACCGTCAGGCGTGATCGAGACCAGCTTCTCGGCCGCCTCGATCATCCGCGGGTGCATGGCGGTCACTGATGTGTGCCACACCAGATCAACCTGCGCGTGCACCGCAGCCACGACATCGGCATGACGATGACCCAGGTTGACCACCCCGATGCCGCTGCCGAAGTCAAGAACATCGCGGTTGTCGACGGTGTGGAGGTGGGTCCCCAGAGCGCTCTCAACAACAAGGTCGGAGTAGCGGCTGTACACAGGGGAGACGATTTCGGAATAGCGCTCGCGCCACGTTGCCGCGTCGCTGCCTGCGGGAATGGGAGGTACTGCCTGTTTGACCATGTCTGCTCCCTCCCCGGTTCCTGCTAGCCCTGGCTCGCTGCCGTTTGCGACGAGCGGGATGCCGCGGGTTTGCCCATCCTGCCGAGCGATAGGAAGCCACCGAACATCACAGCGATACCCAGCGCCTCGTAGAGACCCAGCGTGTCGAGCGAGGCGCCGACGGTCTTGGCAGCCGAGAATCCGGCGGCGATGACAAATGCACCGGTGGTGAGGAGGACGTTGCAGACCATGCGGTCGAGGCCAACCCTGTCGCGCACCAGGCGCCATGCCGAGACTGCCGAGCCGCCGATCAGAACCACCGAACCGGCGATGTTGAGAAAGACGGCTGCGACGTGGAGGAGGGTGCCCTTCTCGATAGCCTCACCGAGGACACCGGACGCCGTCGCCAGTTTGACGACGTTCACGGGCACCGTCAGCGCCGAAATTGTCGACGCCACAGTGACCACCAGCAGGATCCCGGTCGTGGTCCAGGCGACGCGGCGCGGTGCCATCAGGAAGATGGTGCCCAGGGCCAGATAGGCCACACCGAGGACGCCACCCAGAAGATAAAAGCCACGGAAGCTGAACTCGGTGAAGCCTCGGGCCTCGCCCACTGCCTGGAAGGCTGCGGCGGCGGCGAAGATCGCCAGGCCGGCAGACCAGGCGGCGAACGCAGGGCGCCGCGAGTTCCAGAAACGACTGAACACGACGGCGGCGAAGGCCGCCGAGACGAGGGCGGCGACAAGCGCGAAGGACACGTTCAAATGCCTCAATCCTCTCGGGCGGCGCGCGGCCGCAGGGAACGATGTATCACAACCCGGCTCGGCCGCGCCGGGCATGTGAGAATCCCCGGCGTGGCCATTCGACGGCGTCTCGTTCTGGCAGCTCTCGCCGCCTCGCTGATCTCAGGCTGCGGTGCCGTTGGGCAGCCCTCGCAGACCAGCCCCGTGTGCGATGGGAGCGTCTCGATCGGCGGCAACCTGCCCCTCTCGGCGACCGACAAGTCCCAGGGGACAGAGGTCGACAACGCCATCCGGCTGGCGATCGAGCAGGCGAACGCCAACTTTGACTACAGCGGCTGCTTCCTCAAGTACGAAGCTATGGATGACGCCAAGGACGGGGTCGAGAATCCCGCCCGGGCGGCCGCAAACACGGACCAGTTCGCCGCCAACCCCGCAATCGTCGGCGTCATCGGGCCTGAGAGCGTCGACGCCCAGATCGCCGCGGCAGCCGTGGCAACGCAGAGGCAACTGGCGTTGGTCCCCGCTCTCGGCGAGACCGGGGCCACCCTGGCGTCGCGATTCGCCTCCGACTACCGCCTGCGATTCAACGCCGACCCGGGCACCCTGGCGGGTCTTGCATTCCTCGCCGCCGACCGCCTCCTCTCTGCGATCCAGGCATCCGTCGCCGCGTTCGGTTCCTTGAAAGACGTCCCCCGAGCCGAAGTGAGGGCCGCGGTACTGGCACGGCTCGGCGGAACACGCGGGCCCTCCCCGTCTGTCTGAACTCAGTCCGAACTGGGTATAGAAACTTTGGCCGCGACGAACGTGGACCGGGGGAAATGGGATTGTGAACGCACAAAAAACGGTACGAAAGTGGCATCATGCTGGTGTCTCGCCGCCTGCGAGATTCGTCTTGCTCACGTCCAAGAAAGATCGAGGGGGTGGTGCGGTGGAATCCGATGACCACCACGAACCCGCGGCGCACGGCGGTGCCGACGCGCTGGCTTTTCTCTCTATGAACAACACGAATCCGTTGCCCGCTGACAGCGATCCGGTCGCCGACCTGGTTGGCT
>JBEPVH010000012.1:0-12107 GCA_041691115.1 bacterium
CGATGACCCAGGTCACCGTCGGCCGGTGGTCGCCACCGTCGCACGTCGTCTCCTTGGGCATGACACCGCCGGTGAGTTGCGCCGAGGAGACGCGGACGTTGAGGTCTGACGATCCCAGTCCACCGGTGTTGCACGCGGTGAGCAGCACGATCGCGGCGAGAAGAATCGCCCTGGCGGCGCCGCTCAGACTGCCTGGTCCTCGTCGTCGACGATCTGCACGCGGGGGCGGCGATCGAACACCGTCTGGCGCAGCAGGCGTCGCAGCAGGCCAGCTGTCTCCACCGATTCGACGGGCACATCCAGCGGCTTGCGGTCGACGACGCGGCGCGTGATGTGGATGCCGTGCTTGGGGAGGATGCGGCGCAGGTAGCCCCATGTGTCGTAAAGGCCGTTGCTCACCGATTCGTAGCCGTGCTGCAGAACCATGAGCCGCGCCGAGAATGACATCAGTTCGTGGAAGAACATCTTCTCGTCATCGGGTCGCGGCTCAATGAGAAGGATGTCGACATCGGGATGGTTTTCGCGAACCAGCCGGATGTGGTCGAGCATGCCGTCGTGCAGCATGCCGCGGAACACCTGGTTGTAGACGCCGCGGACACCGAGGTCGGCGAGACGGCTGCCCATCTGGCCGCGCAGCGACTCCGGCACCTCCATGCCCCGCGTATCGAGCGGCACGATGGGATTGATGACGACGATCAGGGTGGCGCCTCTGTCGACGGCGACGTCGATGGCGGAGATGCCCTTGATGCCGCCGTCGACATAGTCAACGCCGTCAATGCGGACAGGCTTGAAGAGCACGGGGACCGCTGACGATGCGGTGGCAGCCGTTGAGATGGGCACCTCGGAATGGCGAAACTTGGAGAAGACGACGCGCTCGCCCGAGTCGAGGGCGCAGGCGACGATGTGCAACTCCTTGTCGAGTTCGCGGAAGTCGTCGATGAATCCCTGCTCCACCAGCGACTGGTGGAGGAACTTCATGAGGTGTGACGAGTCGAAGAGGCCCGAGGGCAGGACCGGCAGGAATGACGTCAGCAGTTCCAGCGGATTGATCTGCCGGGGATGCATGACCACCTCGGTGACCACGCGCCGGGTCAGGCCCGGGATCTTGAGGAGCCGCTTGGCGAACTCACCGACGTTGGGCCTGTAGATGGTCCATTGGCCGGGTGCCCGCAGCGTGTCGCTGGAGCCCTCCAACGAGAGGGCGATGTCGGTGGGGGAGATGCCGTTGGCGAGGAGGGCTCCCACCAGCGAGCCCGCCGAGGTGCCGACATAGATGTCGAAGTCGTTGACGGTGATCCCGACGAGAAGGTCGTCGAGAGCCCGAAGGGCCCCCACCTCGTAGGTGAGACCCGTGATGCCGCCGCCGCAGAGGACGAGGGCCCGCTTGCCACCCGTGGGGTCGGGAGCCGCCGGCGGGCGCGCGGCACGTGCGCCGCTGCGAAGTACGGTTTCAGCGCGCCGCTTGGCCATGAATCGATGATAGGCGGCGAGAGACACGCCTGACCGAAGCGAAGCGTTCGTTACCGCCGCGATGGCGTCAAGCGCTCCAGGCACCCTGGGCCACTAGGATTGCCGTTCGGAATGACCCTGGCCCTGATCCGCAACTTCTGCATCATCGCCCACATCGATCACGGCAAGTCCACGCTGGCGGACCGGTTGCTCGAGGTGACGGGGGCGGTGGCCGCCCGCGATATGCAGAACCAGTTGCTCGATTCGCTGGATCTGGAGCGGGAGCGCGGCATCACCATCAAGGCAGTCGCCGTGCGCATGAACTACAAGGCTGCCGACGGCCTGACGTATCAGATGAATCTGATCGACACCCCGGGGCATGTGGACTTCGCCTATGAGGTGTCGCGCTCCCTGGCCGCCTGCGAGGGAGCTGTCTTGGTCGTCGACGCCGCTCAGGGCATCGAGGCCCAGACGTTGGCCAACGTCTATGCGGCTCTCGACTCCAACCTCGAGATCGTGCCCGTCCTGAACAAGATCGACCTGCCGGCCGCCGACCCCGACCTGGTACGCCGCGAGATCGAGGAGGTCATCGGCCTGCCTGCTGACGACGCCATCCTGGCCTCGGCCCGCAACGGCATCGGCATCACCGAGATCCTCGAGGCAGTCGTCGCCAAGGTGCCACCGCCGTCAGGTGACCCCAGCGCACCGCTCAAGGCGCTCATCTTCGACTCGAAGTACGACATCTATCGCGGCGTCGTCGTCTACGTGCGCGTGATGGACGGCTCGATTCGTGCGGGCATGAAGATCCGCATGATGTCGACGGGACATGACTTCATCGTTGACGAGGTGGGTGTTTTCCGACCGGCGATGGATCGCACCGACGAGTTGGAGACCGGCGAGGTCGGCTACTTCGTGGCGTCGATCAAGAACGTGCGCGATTCCAAGGTGGGCGACACGGTGACAGCGTCGGAACGTCCCGCCAAGCAGGCGCTGCCGGGTTACCGCGTGGTCACTCCGATGGTGTTCGCGGGCATCTTCCCCATCG
Organism: bacterium; assembly: GCA_041691115.1. Lineage (GTDB taxonomy): Bacteria > Chloroflexota > Dormibacteria > Aeolococcales > Aeolococcaceae > JBEPVH01. Next base: position 2,495 of record JBEPVH010000012.1, read on the forward strand.
ACGGCGAGGACTACCCCGCTCTCAAAGAGGCGCTGGAGAAGCTCAACCTCAATGACGCCTCGCTCATCTATGAGCCGGAGTCATCGGTTGCCCTGGGCTTCGGTTTCCGTTGCGGCTACCTCGGCCTGCTGCACATGGAAATCGTGCAGGAGCGCTTGGAGCGCGAGTTCAACCTCAACCTGCTGGCCACAGCCCCGACAGTCGAGTACCGGGTGAAGTTGCGCAACGGCGAAACCGTCGCCATCGATAACCCCTCGATGCTGCCCGACCCCTCACACGTCGAGCACATCGAGGAGCCGCGCACCAAGGCTGTGTTGCTGACGCCTCAGAAGTTCGTCGGAACGCTCATGGAACTGTGCCAGGAGCGCCGCGGCGAATTCATCAATATGGAATATCAGCCGGGCGAGCGGGTCGCCCTCATCTATGACCTGCCGCTCGGCGAGATCATTCATGACTTCTACGACCAGCTCAAGTCGCGCAGCCGCGGCTATGCCTCGCTGGACTACGAAATCACCGGCTTCCGTGTGGAGAATCTCGTCAAGCTCGACGTTCTTGTGGGTGGCCAGAAGGTGGACGCCCTCTCGATGATCGTGCATCGTGAGAAGGCCGAGAGTCAGGGCCGCAAGCTGGCGGAGCGGCTCAAGAAGCTCATTCCCAAGCAGATGTTCGAGGTGCCCATCCAGGCTGCCATCGGCGGCAAGATCGTGGCCCGCGAGACGGTATCGGCGATGCGCAAGGATGTCCTGGCCAAGTGCTACGGCGGCGATATCACGCGTAAACGCAAACTCTTGGAGAAGCAGAAGGAGGGCAAGAAACGCATGAAGCGCGTCGGCAACATCGACATTCCACAGGACGCATTCATGGCAGTACTTCGCCTGGATGAGGACTGATGGCCTCCAAGAAGAAGCGCAAGGGCGGGTCGCCGCCAGCGGCGCCACGTCCCACCGAGCAGGCAAGCAAGCCTGAAACCAAGGTCACGCCGAAGGTAGCCGCCAAGGTCAAGCCCGCCGCCGACCCGTGGCCACGCCGCGTCATCGCCGTTCACGGAGTCCTGGCGCTCGTCTGCGCGTCGCTGGCACTGACAATCCTCTACCACTTTTCGTCAGCAATTCAGGGCGGAGCGGGCACCGCGTTTTCGGCGGCGGTTCTCCCCGAAGGGCTCGTCGCCCCCGTCTTCGCGTTCTTCGTATTTCTCGAACCGCCGGTTCGGCGTATCTTCCGTCAGCGGCGGATGCGGTTTGTGGAAACACTTCTCACCGGCATCCTTCTGTTCTTCACGATGTATGCATCTGCGTTCCTGATCGTCAGGATCAACGAGCCGTCCACATCGGGAAAGAACGATCCGCCGTCGCCGTCCGCCTCGGCAGCGCCCGCCGCGACGGCAACTGCAACTGCAACTCCAACGGCAACCGCTGCTCCGACACCGACACCAACCGCAACGCCAACGGTGGCGCCCTCGCCGTCCGGAGCCGTGTCCTCCAAGCCGGCACCGTCGGCCGACACCCAGCCTGAGCTGGAGCCGACAAAGCCGGAGGACCTCATTCCCACGTCGATGGTCGCCGACGTCATCGGCGTCGTTCTCTTTGTCCTGCTGTATCCCGGTGTGTTCCGCAACGTGATTTCGCCGCAGTCGGGACAACGCGCCGCGGTGGCCAAGGCACAGCGCGAGAAGGAAGCCAAGAAGAGGGCGAAGAAGCGGTGAACGATGTTGCGGCGCCGTCGTCGCTGTACATCCATACGCCGTTCTGTGAGCGCCGCTGTCATTACTGCGATTTCGTGGCGGTGGCCGGAACGCGCGGTGAAGAGGACTATGTCGCTGCCCTGGTGACCGAGATAGGGCGGCTGTCGCGCGCGGCTCCGGGTACTGTGCTGAATACGGTCTTCATCGGCGGTGGCACACCCTCACTGCTGCAACCTGTGCACATCGAGGCGATCACCGCGGCGGTTCGCGACGGCTTTTCCCTGGCTCCGAATGCGGAGATCACGATGGAGGCAAATCCCTCGAGCACGTCGCTGGAACGCGCCCGTGTGTGGCGGGAGTGCGGCGTGACGCGCGTGTCTCTCGGGGTCCAGTCGTTCGATCCGGGCATCCTCGAGTTTCTCGGCCGCGTCCACGACAGGGACCGTGCAATCGCCGCTGTCGGCGAGGTTCGCGAGGCAGGCCTCGACGCGGTCAGTTGCGACCTGATTTATGCGGTCCCCGGTCTCAGCGATGCCGTGTGGCGTGACAGTCTGTCGCGCATCATCGATCTCGATCCGGGACATATCTCGTGCTACGAGCTGACGGTGGAGGAGGGCACACCGCTGCACACGCTGGTTGCCCGAGGCCGTGTCACGCCTGTCGAGTCCGCACCCGCGCTGCGCCAGCACTGGATGGCTGCTGACATGCTGGCGGCCGCCGGCTACGCGCAATACGAGGTGAGCAACTACTCCCGCCCCGGACGCGAGAGCCGCCACAACCTCGTGTACTGGCGCAACGGCACCTACCTCGCCGCCGGCGTCGGCGCCCACGGGCATCTGACTCCACCGATCGCCATAGCGATGGGGATGGAGGGCGAGGCCGACGCCGTCGCCTGGCGCTACTGGCATGGCCGTGACATCCGCGGCTACATCGACGGCGTGGCGGCAGGCGGCTTCGGCATCACGGGCCAGGAACCCGTGTCACCGCTGATGCGCCGCGCTGAGACGGTGATGATGGGGTTGCGCCTCAACGAGGGCGTGGCCACCGGCGACGTCGACATGGCGGCGGCGCGTGACCTGGCGGCCGCCGGAATGGTGGCGATCCAGGGGGATCGGGTGGTCACCACCCGGCGTGGCCAGGAGGTCCTCAACGAGATCGCCACACGCCTGGCTCCCGAGGCCGTCACCGCCTGATCCGAGGCGTCGTCTGTGGTCCCCGTGTAACGCCGCCGCGGGCATCTCCAAATCTCGCAGACGGTACGGTCACAGAGTGTCAACGGCGCTTCCAGAGGCAAGGACTGCTAGCGCACGATCGGGGCACAAATGGCTCGTTTCCCCGCCCACCAGCCGCCGCCGCCACCCCTCGTGGAGGAGTTGATGCGTGCCGGCCTGTCCCTGAGTACTGCCATGGCCATGGAGCGGTGGAAGGCGCAGGAGGTTCTCGAACTGCTGCGCAAGGAGATCACCGACGACACGGCTGCCAGGGGGAACCGGGCTACGCGTGGTAGCATTTAGCACTCACAGGGACTGAGTGCTAAAGGGGCCCGACAGGGACCCGCCACACGGGGTCGAGGTGGACGCACCAATACCGCTTGACGTTCGCAAGCAGCAGATTCTCAAGGCAGTCGTCTCCGACTACCTCGATACAGGTGTGCCCGTCGGCTCCCATGCCCTTGCCGTGCACCTCGCGTCGTGGTCGTCGGCAACGATTCGCAATGAGCTGTCGACGCTTGTCGACGTCGGCTATCTGCTGCAGCCGCACACGTCGGCGGGCCGCGTGCCCTCGGACCTGGGATATCGCTACTACGTCGACTTCCTCATGGAGGAGGAGACGGTCCCCGCCGCCGTGAGGCGCCAGCTCGATCCCCACTTCGTCGACCTGCCGCCGCAGATGGATCAGGTGCTGGAGCGTGCAGCGCTGGTTCTGGCGCGGACAGCCGACTGCGTGGCCATCGTCACCGGACCCCGTTCATTGCAGGCGCGCCTCAAGCACCTCGATCTGGTGTCGCTTGATCCCGGCCATTGCCTTGTCATCCTGGTCCTCGACGGCAACGTCATCCGTCAGGTTCCCGTCGTCCTGGAATCGCCCTCGGATCAGGACGCACTCAGCGACATCGCCCGTGCGCTCAACGCCCTCATCCGTGGCATGGCAGCCGATGAGATCGTCAACGTGGCGTGGACCGGACCTGCCGACTCGCTGGGCGGTCTGCTGCTCAGCAACATCGTCACCGCCATGAGTGGCGTTAGTGCGCGCCAAGACACCGTTGTCGTCCACGACGGGGTGCGCAATCTGCTGCATCAGCCGGAGTTCGGCGACGTCGAGCAGTTGCAGCAGGTTCTCGACGTTCTCGAGGAGGAGCGTCTCCTGTCCGATGTGCTCACCAAGCTCGACCTCGGCCAGGGAATCCAGATGATGATCGGGCGCGAAACCGGTCTGGAACAGTTGAATCAGTGCAGCCTGGTGCTCACCACCTACCGGGCGGGGGAGGGCAGAGCGGGCACCATCGGTGTTCTCGGCCCCACGCGGATGCGCTATTCGCAGGTTGCACCGCGGGTGCGATACGTTGCTCGTAAGGTGGGTGAAGCTGTCGGCCGCATGCTGGGAACAGGAGACGCAAGTGACCGACGAGGATGACGTGACGATGCCGGAGCCCGAGGCCGCCGCACCGAGCGACCAGTACGTCCGTCTGGCAGCCGACTTCGAGAATTTCAAGAGGCGCAAAGCGCAGGAATTGGCCGACGCGATGCGCTATTCGGCTGAACCCGCGGCCCGCGAGATCCTGCCGATTCTCGACAACCTGCTGCGCTCCCTTGACCACGCGCCCGTCGAGGGCGGCGAGACGGTGAGCAATTTTGTCAACGGCATTCGCATAGTGGTGCGTGAGCTCGAGGTGGCTCTTGAACGCCTCGGTGTGCGTCCCATCGTTGCCGTCGGCGCGCGTTTTGATCCTGCGTTGCATGAGGCCATCGGTGCTGAGGAATCAAACGAGGTGACAGAAGAGACTGTCATTGCCGAGATTCAGCGCGGCTATCGCCTCCACGACCGGGTGTTGCGTCCGACCCTCGTGCGTGTGGCACAGCCCGCGTCGGCGTAGTCATGGCAACCACCAAGCGCGACTACTACGAGGTTCTGGGTGTCCCCAAGACGGTGACGCCCGATGAACTAAAGAAGGCTTATCGCAAGCTGGCCATGGAGTTCCACCCTGATCGCAATCAGGGTGATCCCGGCGCAGAAGTGCGTTTCAAAGAGGTAGGCGAGGCCTACTCCGTGCTCTCGGATCCAGAGAAGAAGCATCGCTACGACCAGTTCGGCCATGCCAGCGACGGTATGCCCGGCATGGGTGGCTTCTCCTTTGATTCGGCCTTCGATCTCTTCGACATGTTCTTCGGTGGACAACGCCGGGCCCGTTCGGGTCCGCAGCGCGGCGCCGATCTGCGCATGAACATCGAGATCTCCTTTCATGACGCGGTGTACGGCGTCACCCGCGCCATCGAGGTGCCGCGCGCCGGCACGTGCGAAGCCTGTTCGGGGAGCGGAGCCAAGGCCGGGACTGTGGCTGTGCAGTGCCCCGACTGCCAGGGCCAGGGTCACACGCGCCGCGTCGTCAATTCTCTCTTCGGGCAGATGGCGCAGGCTGTCCCGTGCGGACGTTGCTCCGGCATCGGAACCACCGTCGACGAGCCATGTGTTGAATGCCGCGGCCAGGGGCTTGTCGACATTCGCAAGTCACTCGAGGTGACGGTACCGCCTGGCGTCGACGAGGACGTGCAGGTGCGCATGGCGGGGGAGGGCGAACCGGGTCCGCGCGGCGGGCCGTCCGGGGATCTCTTCCTCGGTTTCCGCATCAAGGCGCATGAGCATCTGGTGCGCCGCGGCACCGACCTCCTGTACGAACTTCCGGTGTCGGTGTCGCAGGCCGTGCTCGGCGACATGATCACCGTGCCCACCGTCGACGGTGAGCATCAGATCGTCGTTCCCATGGGGACGCAGCACGGCAAGGTGATCAAGATCTCCGGCTTCGGTGTGCCCCATCTGCGCAGCGGCAGACGTGGCGATCAACTGTGTGTCGTCAAGGTGGTCATCCCCACCAAGCTCGACGCCGATGAGCGCGCCCTGTACGAACAACTCAGCGGCCGCGATGGCAAACCCGAACCCGTGAAGCGCGGATTCTTCGACCAGCTCAAGGACGCCTTCCGCGGCTGATCCCCTGATTACTGGGTGATGATCATCCCGTTGCAATCGGGGAAGCGGCTGCAGGCCCAGTAGCGCGTCGTCGACGTCTGCTGAGCCTTCATCGGTCCGGCGCACTCGGGGCAGACCTTCTCGTTGGAGACGGGCGCCGACGGGGTCAGGCGTCGCGGATGACCGTGGAGAACTTCGTCCTCCCACACGAATGTGGGCGACGGCAGCGGACCGATGGAATTGTTCTCGCCGCGGAGCTCACCCATCAGTGTCAACACGCCCTGGCCGTCAACCAGTTCGACGCCGATCTGGCGCGCGAAGACGATGGCCTCGGGGGCGAATGTCGCCGACGTGACCAGCAACGGCCGGGCCTGCTGCTTGGTGTCGGTCTGGAGACGGCGCACGGTGTCGGCGCCGATGGGCATCTTGGCCGAGACGAAGAAGACGGCACGGCGAACGCGGTCCGACGTCATGACGACGGCGTCCTGGGGTGCCGGCACCTGGTCGTGGACGAGGTGCCAGCCGCGGCGAAGCAGCGCGGCCACGACGAGATCGTGCAGTTCGAGGGATGTGAGTCCGCCGACTGCCGCGACGTTGGTCAGCGAGTGCAGCAGCGACCGGATGCGGCTGTGCGCCCGCCAGCGAACGATCAGCAGGACCAGTGTTCCGCCACCGATGACAAAGCCGGCGATGAGCGAGGCGGCGGCTTCGGGCGTACCCGGGCGTGCCTTGGGGATGGCGACGTCGAGGACGAGCACCGCCATGATTGCGACGACAGCCAAGAGGATTGCGGGCGTGTTCAGGAGCGACTCGCGCGTCTTCCCGAGGGACGATCCGCTGCTGACCGAGGTCGACGTGGTGGGCGTGCTCACTCCGGCGTCATTCTCCGTTGCCGACGTAAGCGCAGACCCGTCGGTTGCAGGCTTGTCACGATCAGCCGGGAGGCCAGGCCAGGGCACGGCCACCGAGAAGGTGGAGGTGCAGGTGATCCACCGTCTGGCCACCGTCGCGGCCCACGTTGGTGACCATGCGGTAGCCCCAGGCGGCGATCTCCTCGGCCCGGGCGATCTGCTGCGCCACCTCGAGCAGGTGGGACCAGATCGACATCTGCTCGGCCGTCACGGCATCCGCCGACATGATGTGATCCCGGGGAATCACCAGGACATGTGTGGGTGCCTGAGGGTTGATGTCGCGAAAGGCGATCACGCGGTCGTCCTCGTGGACCTTGTCCGCGGGAACCTCACCGGAAACGATCTTGCAGAACAGGCAGTCGCTCATGGGGGCGACAGCATAGCGCCGCTCTCAACTCTCCGGGATGGCCGGCGGACCGGCATCCCGCAGGTCTCCCGCCGCCGCCAGAAGGACGGCGGTGGCGATGGCACCGGCCAGCCGGGAGCGGATGACGCGCGATCCCAGATGCACGTGTCCAGCCCCCGCGGCGTCGAGAGCTGCCAAGTCGGCGGGACCGAATCCGCCCTCAGGTCCGATGCAGATGACGGCGGGGGTGTCGGCGTCCTGTAGCGACGACAACGGCTCAGAGGTGGCGTCGATCACGCAGGCGAGGAGGCGCGAGCCCGCCGGGACGCTTGCCAGGGCCGCAGCCAGGGTGGTCAGGGGTTCGACCCGGGGGATGGAGGCGCGGAACGACAACTGCGCGGCTTCGCGGGCGATGCTGCGCCAGCGCTCGAGGCGGCGCTGGGCCCTCTCCTCGGCAGGCCGCGCCACCGTGTTCTCGGTGATGACCGGGCGGATCACAGCGACGCCGCACTGCACCATGGCGTCGATTGCGTCGTCCATCGAGTCCTTGGGCAGTGCCTGGATGACCTCGACGTGCAGACGCGGATCCCCCGTCGCGGGCCGCGACGTCACCACGCTCGCCTCGATGCGTGATGTCGTGGCGCTGACAATGCGCAGCAGGTGCTCGGTGGTCGCGTCATCGGCAACGGTGATGGTGTCACCGGCGCGCAGGCGCAGCGACCCCGCCAGATGGCGCGCGGCGTCGCCCTCGAGGACAGCCGTTGTGCCGTCGATGGCCGATCGTGGAATGAAAAGACGCGGCACCGCGTCAGTATCACGCGGTTGCCTAGGATGGTGGTGTGTCGCGGCAACTGAGCGTCGATGCCGAGGGCGTGGCTCTTGCGGCCGAGGTCTATGACGGACCTTCCGGCGCCCCGTCGCTGCTGCTGATCCCCGGCTTGGGATCAACGCGCCGCGTTTACCACGCCTTCATCCCCTGGCTGACACCTGCGTTCACTGTGGTGTCGTTCGACACGCGCGGTACCGGCGATTCCGGCATGACCGATCCGCCCTGGAGCATGGACATGCTGGCTGACGACGCAGCCTTGGTTCTGCGCGCCGCATCCGCCGGTCCCGCAGTGGTCTTCGGCGCATCAATGGGCGGCATGGTGGCGCAGGTCCTGGCGCTGAATCATCCTGCTGCTGTGAGTCGGCTCGTCCTGGCGGCAACATCGGCCGGCGGTGCCTCGGCGGCGCCACGCGATCTTGTGGCGCGGGCCAAACTCCTGGGCAAGGGAGCCACATCGCCCGAGGGCGCTTACAGGCTGGCGTGCACCGTCCTCTACTCAGAGGAATTCCAGCGCAGCAACAGTGCATTCATCGAGGCGCAGATCAGGGACCGGGCAATTCATCCGGTGCGCGCCCGCGTGTTCACGGCGCAGGGTGCGGCGTCGGCGGCGCACGACACCACGGGACGGCTTGACGAACTGACGATGCCCGTCCTCGTGATGCACGGCACCGCCGACGCCGTCATCCCCGTCGCCGACGGCAGAACTCTGGCGGCCGCCATCCCTGGCGCCGAACTGGACATCATCGAGGGCGGCAGCCACCTCTTCTTTCAGGAGGACCCGGAGGCGGTGGCGGCGCGGATTCGAGCGTTCTCAGGTACTCCCTGATACTCTCGGCCGGGCCGTGGGAAGAGTGCTTGTCTATATCGACGACGACGCCTTTCTGACTCAGGCAGTCGGTCTAGCACTCAAAGTTCGCGGCGTCGACGTGCACACCGCCTGCAATGCAGTCGACGGTCGCCGCCTCGTGTCCGAGGTCGATCCCGACCTCATCATCGTCGACGTCATCATGCCCGGCGAGGATGGCATCGAGGCCACCCGTGCGCTCCGCGCCGCAGGTGTCACGGTTCCGATCATTGTGTTCACAGGCCTCGAGGGTGACGGCACCGAGGCGGCTGCAATGGAGGCCGGAGCCACCGCCGTGCTGACCAAGCCGTTTCAGATCCAGGGTTTCCACGACCTGATCGACAGCCTGCTCACGCCTCCTGATTGACCGGCGCCTCCTGGCTGGCAGGAGCGTCGCCGCGCTTACGGCGGCCGCGTCCACCACGGCGACGGCGCCGAGTTGAACTGCCGGGGAGTGCCGTCGGTTCGGGGGGTGACGCAACCCCACCGGAACCCGGTGTCGCCACCTGTGCCGGGGCAGTGGCGGTGGCCAGGGACTCGCGGATGACCGTCACCTTGATGACGCCGGGATACTGCATCTCGGCCTCGATCTCGCGGGCGATCTCGTGGCTGATGGCAGCGATGGCATCGTCCTTCACTGACCGTGCCTTGACGACGACGCGCACTTCACGACCCGCCTGCAGCGGATAGGCCCGCTCCACACCGGAATGCCGGGTGGCAATTTCCTGCAGTTGTTCGAGGCGCGCCAGGTAGGAGGCCAGGGTGTCGCGGCGGGCCCCGGGGCGCGACGCCGAGATGGCGTCGGCGCAGATGGTGAGCA
>JBEPVH010000013.1:0-12044 GCA_041691115.1 bacterium
CGTTGAAGTTGATCTCCTTGGGGAAGATCATTCCGAGCTGGTCCTTGAACCACATGTCGTAGCTCGACTTGGAAGCTGCGAATGCGCGGTTCGCACCCTCGGCGTCCGTGGCCTCGATGTAGACGCCGACGACGGGGCCCATCGGGGTGATGTGGAGGGTGACGACCTCACGGTTCGACTTGAGCGCGCGGCGCGACTCGGTGTGCTCGGCGAGGCGGGTGACGAATGCCTCCTTGGCCCATGCACGACCCTTGTCGACCATGTTCGGGAGAAGAGGTGCGCAGAACGCAAAGCCCTCACGCCTCTCGGAGACGTTGGGATCTACAAACTCACCGACGAGCTCGGGAAGGGGACCGGCGGGTGCTGCGGTGATGTCGACGCCGTGCAGCTCCTTGACCAGGCGCGTGAACTCGAGGTCGATCGGCAGCTTCGACTGCGCGGGAATTGCCAGGGTCTCGCCGATGGGACGCTCGGACTCGAGCAGTGCGACAACGAAATCGCCCATGGGCGTGTGCTGGTGATAGGCGCGCTCAAGGGTGACACCGGCGGCCTTGCGCGACTCGCGGTACTCCTCGGGGCGGGTGTTGAAAAGGTCGGCGATCTGGCGAATGTCCGCGTCCGTCTTACCGGGGAGAACCGGGAAAACCATGACAGTACGATGCATGTGCAACCTCCAAAGGTTTCTTCCGCTTGTTTAGCGGGCGCAACCTTAGCGCCGGACATAGCCCACGCGCGGTCTGAGATCAGAACCGCCATTTTCAATCGCAGCGGACGCTCAGGAACCCCCAAACCGGTCGAGCAGCTCGCGCACTGTGAGTGATCCGTAGTGCGCTGTCAGCGAGGGACCGACGCGAGTCCACACGGCTTGCGCGATGGCAGGACCATGGCTATCAAGTTCGGTGAGCTTGAGGTTGGCGGCCTTCTCAATTTCCGGAACATTCTTCAGTGCATGCGCAGCGGCCTTGGCGATGTCATCCACCGTCATGTTCTCAACAAGTTCGATAGCCGGTACAACCTGACCCGCGCCGGCCTTCGCTGCGCTCGATGCTGCCGCTGCAGCGGTAGCGGCGGCCGTTGACGCCGCGGTTGACGCCGCCGTCGTGGCGGCCTGTGTTGACTTCTTGATCTTGTCGCTGGCATCGGCCATTGCCTGTCCGGGATCGATGTGCGGAACGTCCGGCACATGCGGCAGTTCGTGATGCTCGGTGTGCGCCGCAGGCCGCGTGGCGGTTGCGGTGCCACCGTTGCCGCCGTTGCCACGATTACCCATCGCATTGCTGATGAGGCCGGGGACGTCAAGGCCAGTGAGACTATGCACAGCGGCGCCTGCCTCGGCGATGGTGCGGGTGGTGGTGCGCACCAAGTCGGACGCGCCGTCTGACGAAAGCACGGTGAGCGAGCCGATGTGACTCATCGGCTCGGCGGCGGCGCGCACGATTTCGGGGAGCATGCCGAGCACTGTCTGAATGACAGCTGCTTCGTTGAACTGCTTGTATGCGTCGGCGCGCAGAGCCAGCGCCTTGGCCTCGGCCTCTCCCTTATTGAACGTGATGCCGGCTTCAGCGTTGCCTTCAACCTGGGTGCGATGCGCTTCGGCGTCTGCGTTGAGGGAGACGACCTTGGCCTGCGCTTCACCTCGCATGAACGTGACCTTGGCCTCCGCCTCGCCGGCCAGCCTTACGCGTTCGGCGTCTGCCTGAGCGGCTGCGATACGGGACTGGCGATCACCGTCTGCCTTGCGGATTGATGCAGTGGCCTCAGCTTCCGCCGGCCGGATGGTCGTCGCGATCAGTTCCTGTTCACGTCGTGCCGCCTCGAGCTGCGCCAGCTCGGTCTGACGCTTGGTGACCTCCTGCTGCGCCTCGGCCTGTGCCAACGGACCTGACTGAGCGGCGCGCGCTTCGGCGGCTGCCGTCTGTGTCGCGGTCTCGGCGCGTCGCAACGCGACATCACGCTGCGCACTGATCTTCACCTGCTCGGCTTCGGCCTCGCGAACGGCGGCCTCCTGGTCTGTCGTGGCCTTGGCCATACGCGCGTCGCGCTCGACGAGCGACAGCTTCTGCTTGCCGAGGAGGTCGACGTAGCCGGACTCATCAGCGATGGACTGGATGGTGAAGGCATCGATCTGCAAACCAGAGGTGGCGAGATCCCCCTTGGCGTTGTCCTGCACCTGCTGCAGCAACTTCTGGCGGTCCATGATCAATTCCTCGATCGTCAGCGTGCCGACGATGGCGCGCAGCGAACCTTCGAGCACGTTCTTGACGATGGAGTCGATCTGCTCGTCACGCGAATCGAGAAATCGCTCGGCGGCGTTGCGGATGGATTCGACGTCGCGGCCGATCTTGAAGGTGGCGACACCCTGAACCGTGACCTTGATGCCCTGGCTGGTAACGGCGTCGTTCAGTGCAACCGAGATCTGCCTGGCGGTTAGCCGGAGGCGCCCCACCTTGTGCAGCAGCGGCAGCACGAATGTGCCACCACCGACGACAACCTTGATGCCCTTGTCATCAAGGCTGGCGGCGACAACTTCGCCCTTTTCGTTGCGCACCTTGGCACCACGAGAACCGGCGACGATGAGGGCTTCGTTGGCATTGGCCACGCGGTAGCGGCTGGCAACGTAGCTCGCCAGCAACGCCATGATGATGAAGCCGAAGATGATGAACAGTGGCGCGCCGCCGGTGATGTTGACCAGGTCCATTAGGTGGTCCCTCCAGTAGCCGGCGTGGAGGGCCGGACGATGAGTGTGTTGCCAACCGCGTCGTCGACGGTGACGGCGCTGCCCGCGGCGATATCGATGTCCGCGCTGGCGGTGAGGTCATGCGACGAGCCGGCGTAGCTGAGGAGCACCGAGCCGCTCTTGCCGGCGCGGATGCTCACCGACACGCGCCCGTGCGTTCCGATGAGGTCGCGGAGCGAGAAAGCCTGCGGCGCCTCGGCGCGCTTGAGGACGGAGAACATGCCGTACACGAGCCCGGATCCGGAGAGGCCGACGAGGGTACCGACGAGCGAGGCGCCTCCGGGGCCCATCTGGAATCCCTGGGTGGCGGTCAGGCCGCCGGCACCGAACATCGCGATGAAAGCGAGAACCATCGGCATGAGGGAGACACCGCCCATGTCGAAGTCGATGTGCATCCAGTCGAGGAGTCCGCCCAGCACGTCATCGAGCAGCACGGTGATGAGCAGCAGAACCCCGCCCACACCGAGGCAGATTTCAAAGATCGTGTTGGCGACGTTGATGGTGAACAACACCCGGATCCTCCCTGGGCCCGACGAGGAGCCCGGAGGATAGCGCCCCTGCCGGGGGAGCCGCCGCTACTCGAGGCCGGCGGAGCTGAGGTGGCGCTGAGGAGCGGGCTTGGGCACCTGGATCCGCGGAACCACGCGCTTGAAGGGCGACGCGATGCGGCGCATGTCGGGACGGATGCTGCGGACGACCGCTGTCTGGCGCACCGACTCGACTGGCGATGACTGGGAGGCGCCGTCAATGCTCGCGGCGACGGGCTCCTGTGTTGTGCGTGGTGCAGCGATCTCCTTGACCTCGACACCGGTCGCCGGGTCGATGACCGAGACGCCGGCAGGATAGGGAGCGGGGCAGGTCGCCGCGGCCATGGCCTCGAGGGCTTCGATGCGCTTGGCCGTGTGCGGGTGGTTGAGGAGGAGAGCGGCGGCCGCCTTGTGGAAGATCGTGGGCTTCTTATAGGGGAATTCGCCGCCCGGGAGGTTGACGCGGAGCAGACGCATCAGGGCACCGGTGGGCGAGCTCTCGTTCTCACGTTCGATGGTGCGCAGCGCATCGGCCAGCATCAACGGGTCGCCACCGTTCTCGACGCACTCGCGATCGGCGCGGGTTTCGAGGCGGCGCAGGATGTGCATGGACACTGCCTTGGCGGCAAGGGTTGCGCCGGCCAGCGCCAGCCACGGCATCGAGGTGGCCGCAGCGAAAGCTGCGACAGGTGCTGCCCAGAGTCCATGGAGCGAGAAGAAGCCGCCGACGGCGATGGTTGCCGCCCACACAGGGGCGAACATGAACCAGCCGCGAACCAGGCCCAGCGCCTTGCGGGCGAGGCCGAGGCCCACGAGCACACGGCTGTCCGCATGCTTGTAGTGGCCGATCTCGTGCGAGAGGATGGCGTCGAGGTGCTCGGGGTGCTTGAGAGCGCCGCGGGTGAGGATCACCGACCCTGAGCGGCCGATGCGGGCGGCACCGGCGTTGGCGACGTCAACACCCCAGACCTGGACCTGTGGTGTGGCAACGCCGACACGCGAGAAGGAATTAGCGACTGCCTGTGCGCCTGCCTGCCACTCCTCGGCTGAGACGTTCTCTGTGAGGCGGCGGGTTGTGGCCACGTTGTTGGCCACCATGCCGAGGACACCCGAGACGGCGAATACCCCGTAGGCAAGGCCGATGGCCCCCACAGGGATGAAGACGAAGGCCAGAAGTGACCCGAGCGCGAGCGCCCGCGTGATCTTGACCGCTCTCGTGCTGGGCACCGCATTTCCCGATTCCATGGCCGTGGATGATGCCGGATCGGATGGGGCCGGGTGTTGTCCGTGATATGTCCGGGAACCCGGCCTAGGCTGACGCAATGAGAGAGCTTTCCCCCGCATATACCCAAGCAGTCAGGGCAATGACGCCCGCCAAGGCACATCAGGTCCGTTCGATGATCCTCGACGGGCCCGCATCACTGGAGCAGGTTCGCCAGCTGATGGGGCTGACCAACCTCTGCAACCGCCGTGCTGATCAGGCCTATGACAGGAACGGCGCCGAGTTGGAGCAGATGGGCAGTGCGATGCAGGACGAATCCAGCCGCATGTTCTTCGATCTCCGCCGTGCCGGCGCTGAGATGCCGTCGCAATTCGATGGCTACGACGAGGCTGAGGCACTTCTCCAGAACTCCGCGATGGCAGCAGTCCTGAGTGGCGCTCCCGAGCGACGCGGCTTCGGCGACTGACAGCCGGGACGGCAATCGCCGTCCTTTACATGTGAGTCCGCCAGGGCGGACAATCACGAGAGGTGCGGCCGGGTATCCCCCGGCCCCGTGGGAGGATCAGAGGACATATGGCGTCCACGCCTGTCGAGCTGCTGAACACGCTCCTTCAGGTGCGCCGTGCGCGCCCGTCGGACCTGTCCGCAGTTCTTGAGATCAACGACGAGGCGCGCCGCTGGCTGCGTGCCCGCGACGTTGACTCGGCGTTCGACATGACCGGATCCAACATCACCGGCGGCCGTGTCGATTCCGGTGACGTGCGCCTGGTCCTCGTGCGCGGCTACGCGGCTGCGACCTTTGAGATTTGCGATGGCGACCCCATGTGGATGGACGACGTTCCCGGCACCGCCGTCTATGTGTCGCGGATGGCAGTGCGCCGTCGCTTTTCAGGTCACGGTGTGGCCCACCGGATCTTCGATTGGGCTGAGATGCTGGCGTTGCATCGCGGTTGCCGCTCGGTGCGCATCGCAGTACCCATGGAAGCCGCGGGCCTGCGCCGTCACTGCGAACGCGCCGGCTTCACCCATCGGTTCGATCCGCTGGATTGCAGCTGGCCCGTGAGTCTCTACGAGCGGCGCGTCACCGCTCTGGCAGCGACTGCCTGAACTACTGGCCCTGCTGGCGCGGAACTATCGATCCGCGCATCACCGGAACGGCTCGCTGCGCGGCGGCAGTTGCCTGCACGGGGGCGGCGGGGACGGGCTCCGGCTCGACAGGCGCGAGTTCGGGCGCCGGGCCGCCATCGTCAGTAATGGGTTCGGGCGCGGGCAACGCCGGGACCGGCGGGCGGTCGGGGCGCGGCAGCAATGGCGGCGTGGCGCGACCGGTGAGGTTCATCAGCGGTGCAATGAGGTCCATCGGCAGCGGGAACACGATCACCGTGTTCTGCTCCTCACCGATTTCGGCAAGAGTCTGCATGTAGCGCAACTGCAAAGCTGCGGGCTCCGAGGAGATCACGCGGGCCGCATCGGCCAGCTTCTGAGCCGACTCGAGTTCACCTTCGGCGTTGATGATCTTGGCTGCCTTCTCGCGCTCGGCTTCTGCCTGACGCGCCATGGCGCGCTGCATCTGCTCGGGCATCTCGACGTCCTTGATTTCCACCGCGGTGACCTTGATTCCCCACGGCTCAGTCTGCTCGTCGATGAAGCGCTGCAGTGATGCGTTGAGCTTGGTGCGCTCAGCAAGAAGGTCGTGCAACGAGCACTGACCGAGAACAGAACGCAATGTTGTCTGCGAGATCTGCGATGTTGCGTTGTAGTAGTTCTGCACGGCGGTGACCGCTGCCTGCGGCTGCACGACCTGGAAATAGATGACCGCGAGGACTGTCACAGTGACGTTGTCGACGGTGATCGCTTCCTGCGGTGGCACCTCAAGCGTGACGGTACGAAGGTCGACCTTGATCAGCTTGTCGATGCCGAACGGCACGATGACGCGCAGGCCGGGTCCCTTGAGCTTCATGAGGCGGCCGAGGCGCAGAACGACGCCGCGCTCGTACTCGTTGATGATTCGGATGCCGGTGGCCCAGGCGATCAACGCGATGATCAGCAGGACGACGACGAAAAGCGCCGCGATAGCCATGATCGGCCCCCCCTCAACGAAACCGACTGGAATCCCGTTTCCTGCCGGAGCAGGGAATCTTATCCCTTTGGTGCGTTCTCGGTCAGATCCTCAGCCGGAGCAGGCTCCACGGTGAGGCGGAGGCCGTCAATCTCAAGCACTCGGACCTTGGTGCCGACGGGCTGAGGTGAGTGGGTCGTGGTGGCCCGCCACAGGGCGCCGCCGAGGTTCACGTAGCCGTGAGGCTGCAGCGTTTCGCGGACCGTGGCGACGCGGCCAATGAGGTCGGCCTGGGGATCGGAGTAGGGCATCTTGCGGGCCTCAACGAGCTTGGGCACGATCGATGCGTAGCCCGCGGTGATGAGCAGCACGGTGACGGCCACGAGGACTGTCGAGACGCCGATATCGAGGGTGCCGCTGTCGACCAAACGCCAGCCACCCAGCGCCATGCAGACGGCACCCGCCGCCGTCAGTGCGCCGTGGCTGGGCGCCTTGACGTCGATGACGAAGAGCAGGAACGAGAGCATCACCAGGGCCACACCCAGCGGATTGGTGGGCAGGTTGACGAATCCGTGGAGGGCGCCTGCACCCGTCATGACGGCGAGGAGGCCGAAGAGGATGCCGCCGGGATTGGCGATGAACAGGCCGATGAGAAGTGCCGTCGTCACCAGCAGGGCGAATGCCAGATCCGGCTGCGTCAGTTGAGATGACACCGCCTTCCAGCCGTCGACACCCACGATCGCTATGGCGATATCAGTGGTGCTGACCTTGACGCCGCCACCGGCAGCGCCGATCTTCTTGCCGTTGATGGCGTTGAGAACTGCTGTGGTGTCCTCGGCGACGAGGTCGATGGCGCCGCGGCGCTTGATCTCTGTGCCCTGAACGACGACACCGCCGCGCGACGCCTCAGCGGGCCACGTCCCATCGCGGCCATGAATGGAGGCGAGGCGCGCCAGGGTGCCGGCTGCATCGTCGTGCGGCAGCGTGCCGAACGTCGTGGAGCGGAAGTCGATGGCGTGGACCGAACCTGCCTGGGCCGTTTCCGACATGGCGACGACGCCGCCGGCTTCGAGAATGGCCAGGGCACCGGAGGTCACCTGGGAACCGGGCGCCGCAAAGGTGATGACAGGAATGGCGGATCCGAGTTCGGCATCGACGATTCGCTTGATGGTCTCCGGCAGACCGCCGGGCGAGTCGATGTCAAGAATGACGCAGGGGTCGCCGCTTTTCGGGGCTGCAGCAATGATCTCGCTCACACGCTCGGCATCAGTGCCCGTGAGAACGCCGTGCAGCGTCACCACCGGCACGACGGGAGCAACGGGGTCGGCCGCTGCCGGTCGCATGGGCACAACTGCAAGTGCTGCGACGGCGCAGAACAGCGCCACGAGACAACGTCGAATCACTCGCAGGATCATAGTCGGCGCCCAATTGGCGCGTCAGATTGTCAGACCCTGAGCGGCGAAATCAACTCATTGACGGTGCTGCGGGCGGCGGCAGCCGTGGCTCGCAACTGGCTGATCACCGGTTTGGTGACGAACGCGGGGGCGCCGAAGTCTGTGCCGTGGACGGTGAGCAGAGGTGCGATGACCGCGGGGTCGGGACGCGGCGACCTCTCGAGCAGCGACGCCTCGACGTCTCCGCCCTTGGCTGCGTACATATGGAGGTGGAGTCGCGTCTGCTCGACCTGGCCGATGCACTCGAACGGCAGGTGATCCGCGAGCCCGAGCAGGGCTTCCCACATCGGGCGCAGTGTCTCGTCGGTCAGCGGATTGACATCACCGAAGCAGCGCCTCACCTCGTCGGCGGGCAGCCATGCGGCATATCCAAGCCACACATACAGGCATTTGGCACAGCGCATACACCACGGCTTGCTGACGTTGCACGAGTGCGTCGCCATCAGGGACTCAAGGGAGCGGTCGCGCAACGACGCGAAGATCACCGGATCGTGGATGGGCTGAAGAATCGAGAAGTAGCTGAACGGTGCCGCCAGGGTGCGCTTCATATGCTCGTTGAGCAGATGTTCGGCTTCCTTGGACTTGCCCCACTGATGGTTCACCTCTTCGCCGGTGCGCGCCCACATCAGGTTGCCGCGGTTGGCCGAGCGCTCATGACCGAGAACGATGTGCTCGTAGCCGTGCTGCAGAACAATGGGCATCGCAGCCATCAGCGACGACGGCGTTTCGGCAGCCACGATCTCGCCACCCACAGGAGGGTTGGAAATGAACGAGTCGTCGACGCGAAGATGGTGCACCCGCGCCGGATTTAACTGATCGGTGAGGGCGCCGATGAGCTTGCGCTGATGAGCGTGATCGCCGTACACCGAATGCGTGTAGACGAATGCACTCCAGGGCAGACCGGCGTTGTTGAGAAGGCTTCCCGACACCAGCGAGTCCTTGCCGCCGCCGCAGAACGCCAGCAGCTTGACATCACCCGTCGTGCGCTGATGCGAGGGCTTGAACGATGAGCGAGTCGGCGCCATGGGAACGGGTGCATGAGGGTCGTCATGCTGGAAGCGCCACTGCGCGAAGACGCCTTCGATGATGCGGTGCCAGACGAGCGCCACATCGGGGGTGAAGTGGTCGCGGAAGCGGCCGGGGTCGAGGCGCTCGGCGCGCATGTTGACGCCCTTGCTCATCTCGAACAACGCGATGTGGAAGATGACGCGCTCGAACGTCACGGGCTCCATTGATGCACGCAACGCGTCGAGATCGACGTCGTCGTAGTGCAATGCGGTTTCGAATCTCTTGGAATCAACGCTCCAGAGGATCCGGAGATCACCCCCCGACACCAGGATGTCGTCAAGCCGAAGTGTTATCGGCGCCCCGTGCTCTCGCATGGGGGCATGGTTCCTCGTCGAGGGCGCCCATTTTCACGCTGAGAACGGATCGTCACGGGATCGCGCGGCGGCGTCACCGGATGTCCCGGAGGCGCCTGCCTTGTCGGATTAGCGGCGGCCGCGGAGCCTGTACTTGGCGGGCTTGTCGGCGCTTGCCGAGACTGCCGAGCTGCGCTCCAGGATGCGACGCACCATCTGGCCGCTCACGTCGCCGTCCAGTTGTCTCCGAATGTCCACCACGGCCAGCGGGCCCTCTGTGCGGAGGACGTCGAGGATATCGGCCTCGAGATCGTCTGGTGCCGCCGGCGCCGAACCATTGGTGGCGCGGCGAGCATCGGGCCGTGGGGCCGCGGCCGGCACGTCCGGTACGGCAGGCACCCTCTCGCGTGGGGCTGAGGGCATCGAGATAGCGGCAGGGCGGGGCGGCGTATCGCCGCGTAGCCGGGCAAGGATCGTGGGCAGGTCGTCGATGGTCTGGCGCACGAATGCCGCCGACCCCGACACCTCGATTTCGCGGTCGCCCTCACGCAATCTCACGGTGTGAGGCTGGGCAGGGGGCAGCGATGTGCCGGCGGGCGGACCCGGGGCACGGGGAAAACGGGGCCTGTCGAAGCCACCCGGTCCGCCTGGCGGACCTGTTGGCCGCGGGCGGCCGCCGCCGAAGCGATCCTCATTCATGAGGTCAGTCTAGATGAAGCCTCGGCAACGGCCGGGACGTCAGCTCTCGTGCGAGTGTTCGCCCTTGGGGTGCTTGGCAGGAGCATGACCGCCGTTGTTGCTTGCCGTGGTCTTTTCCACGGGTGTGCCGGTGGCCTCGCCGTCGGGTGCCTCATCAACGGGAAGCGTGATTGCTTCGATGTCCTCATCCGTCGCCGGCTCGCCGAAGAGGCGGTTGGCGAGCTTGGTCTTGAGGGGCGACTTGACCAGAGCCACGATGCCGCCCCCGATCGCGGAGATCAACAGCAGCTTCCGGATCCGGTGGTGACGCTTTTTGGGGCGCACGGCTGCGGCCAGTTGCTCGGCGCGGTCGGCGAGACGTTCACGGGCGGCGAACGTCTGATCGGCCGATGCCAGCTTGTCGGCGGTATCGGCGAAGACCTCGGCTGCCTTCTCGGCGGCGTCGCTCAAGGCACCGGCAGCTGTATGAGCCGATCGCCTGACCACGGGAGCGGCGGCGCGACGTGCGTCACGAGCTGCCGTGGCGGCTCGCTCGCCTGCCTGTCCGGCCACTGCGACTGCCCTGCTGACTGCATCGCGCTCCATCAGCGCGTTGCTCTTTGACTTCCGAAACATGACTGCCCTCCGAATCTCCGCCCAGATTCCGGCAGCGCCGGAGCCGACGATTCTACGTGTGTGTGATCGCCACACCGAGCCACCGTTGCACATCTGTTCTAACTCTCGCGACATGACGCCTTGAGCCTGCTAGGCTGAACGCGTCAACCGGAGGAGATTTCCTTGCCTCTCTACGAATACCGCTGCAATGGCTGCGCCGCAACCTTCGAGGTCCTGCGGCCGATGGCGGAGCGCACCGTGGCAACTGTCTGCCCCAACTGCGAGAGCCGCGAGAACATGCCCCTCATCAGCCGGGTCAACAGTGCGGGCGGCTCGCCGACAGGCGGCGCTTCGGCGTATGCCTCGGGCGGTGGCTCCGGCGGCTGCTGTGGCGGCGGCGGTTGCGGCTGTAACTAGCCGGACCGGGGCCTGAGCACACCGATGTCGTGGTGCTCGCCGCGGAAGTAGAGCAGCGGCGCCTGCGTCTCATCGATCCAGGCGTCGGTGACCCTGCCGACGAGGAGCGCGTGGTCACCGTGCTGTGTC
The DNA here is from genome assembly GCA_041691115.1 of bacterium. Lineage (GTDB taxonomy): Bacteria > Chloroflexota > Dormibacteria > Aeolococcales > Aeolococcaceae > JBEPVH01. Next base: position 11,200 of record JBEPVH010000013.1, read on the forward strand.
TCGGACTCGACAACGCATTCGAAGCAGGCGATGGCGCCGCGGAGAAGGGGGACGGTGCCGTGGTCTTCGACGTCGACCTCGGGCAACGCTGCGCCCGGCGTGCGTCCGTGGCGCGCCGCCCATTCCGACACTCCCTGCTGACCCGCCGCAAGGATCGATACGCCGAAGTGGCCCGATGCGCGTGCCATCGAGATGAGACGGCCCGCCGAGTCCAGGGCTAGCAGCACCAGCGGCGGGTCCAACGACAGCGGGCAGAACGCGGTGGCGGTGATGCCGTGGACGACATCACCCTCGCGGGCCGTCGCCACCGTTACTCCGGTGGCGAACTGACGCGATGCGGCGCGGAAGACGTCGGCCGCCGCAGAGGGCGGCTGGTCGGGGGTCATGCCGGGATGGCCAGATCGAGTTCGGTCTGCAGCATGGTGGCGATGAAGACTCGGCGATGCTCGGCGTGCACGCCGTGACTCATGATCGCAGCGCGATGTACAGGCGCTCCGTAGCCCTTGTTGGACTCCCAGTCGTAGTGCGGCACGTCGGCATGCATGCGTCGCATCAGCGCATCGCGATGCACTTTGGCAACGATCGATGCCGCTGAGATCGCCGGTATCAGATTGTCGCCTTTGACGAGGCAGTGCACCGGCCGGCGTGCCTCGATGCGCAGTCGGCCGTCGCAGCAGTAGCCATCGGCGTCGATCTCTTCGACGAGACGGCGGAACACTTCGCGGTTGGCCCAGCCAAGGCCGAGCTTGTTGATGTCGGCGGCGGGCACCTCGGCGACGGCGAGCGCTGTCGCCTTGCGCCGGATCACCACTTCGACCTCTTCGCGCTGCCGTGCTGTCAGTTCC
>JBEPVH010000014.1:0-11737 GCA_041691115.1 bacterium
AAGAGACAGCCTTCCTGGCATCACAGGTCGCCGGCACGAAGCCCGACGGCGTCGCCCCCGGTGTCGACACATCGGCGACCCCGGAGCATCTCAGCCGGTCGTACGTCATCGATACCGTCGTCGCCGACGATGGCACCGTCACCGTTCATGCGCGGCTTGTCGTCGACGCCTCGGCGCAGAACATGACGGCTTCTCATGCCGACGAGACACTGACAGTGACGCCCGGCGCCAACGCTGCCTACAGCATTTCTGCAGTGACCATCGGCGCATTGGTGAGTGACAGCCATGGACCGCATGTGATTCATGCCGCTGCCGGACGCAACACGTCGGTGATTTCCATCGCCTTCGATTCCGACCTCGATGTCACGTCTGTGGTGGCTGCCGTGAGTGCCAAGGATCGCGCCGGTGTTCTGCACACAAGCGTCGTCTATGACGCCGCCACACGCACCGTGACCGTCACGATTCTCGGCAAACTGCACGGCGCCGTCACAGTGAGTGTGTCAACGGGACTGCACGACATCGCCGGGCAGCCGCTCAGCGATGCCTACTCGCTCACCCTCAAGCCCTGACGCGTGCAGCGCTCCGTGGCGGCGGCAGCGGCAGTTTTCAGCATCGCGCTGACGTCATGTGATGAGACGCACCTGGCGACACCGACGCCGGAACCCCCGTCGGCGCGCTGCGTCACCGCACACGAGTTGACGACTGCCCAGGCGAATACGCTCACCCTCACCCCCACTGACATCGGTGGCAGCTACCACCAGATTTCGGCGGGGCCCCTCAAGCTCAGCGGCAACGGCCCCGACCGATTCACCGACAACACCTATCAGGTTGTGTTCGCCACGTCCGACGGTACCGCCAAGGTGGTGTCGCAGGCCATCGTTGCCAGCAGTGTCAGCGAGGCGTCTGTCGCCTATGAGGGCGCGCTACGCAACATCGCCACCAATCCACCGTCGGCCGGCGCCAGAGGTTTGCCGATCGCTCGCCTCTGTGACCAGTCAACCGTGGGGACGGCGACCGCCAACGGCAAGACCACCTACACCGTGTCGTGGCAGCACGGCAACGTATTTGCCCAGGTCGTGGGTTTCCACGACGGAGCGGATCCCGAGGTCGTTGCCGCCGACCTTGTGGGCATCGCCAAGATCGCCGACACGCACATCACTGCGGCTCTCAACAACGGTCACTGACGGCAGAGAAGCGCTGCCTCCATACGCATGCGGATCGTGCCGTCGGCGGCCACCGCATCGGCAGGAGCCTTGACCCCGAGGGCCGCGGCGCACTGTTCGGCATTGTCGAACCGGACAACGTCGTGGATGGTGGTCATGGCCAATCCAGCGGTGGCGGCAACTGCCGCGACATCGTCTGGCAGTGGCGGCGCCAGCAGAGCCGCAACGGGGCCGCTCACCGCACCCGCCAACGCAGCCAGCGCAACGGGATCCGTCACGTCAAGAGCGGCCGCGGCGGCAGCCGGAGCCGCCGTCACAGCGACGCCACCTCGGCGCATAACCTCGGCGCGCAATGCGACCACATCGCCGCTGCACAGGACACGTCGCCCAGCGATGTCGCCGAGGGCTGCAATAACCTGCTCCGCGAACGGAGCCAGCACCTGATTCTCGTAGAACTGGCTGCTCACGTCGTCACCGCTATCGCGGCGGCGATGGCGGCGACGTGGGCTGGATCGCGGAGCACGCGAAGGAATGGTTCCTGGCGTTGCGCCCATGCATCGGCATCGGCGACGAGCCCGGGATGTTCCTCGATGTAGTGTGTCGTGTAGTCGCCCGAGGCGAAATCAGGGTCGTCAAGAATCGCCAGGTGGTAGGCGATGTTGGTGCGGATACCGGTGATCGCATATTCAAGAAGCGCGCGGCGGCCGCGGCCGATGGCACGATCACGATCCTCGGCCCAGACGATGAGCTTGGCGATCATGGGGTCGTAGTGCGGCGACACAATGCCTGGTCCTGTGAGCGACGAATCGACGCGCACACCCGGACCTGATGGCTCGTGGTATCCCGTGATCTGTCCCGGCGAGGGCAGGAAACCCTTCTGGTAGTTCTCGGCATTGACACGGAACTCTATGGCGTGGCCGCGCCGCACGATGTCGTTCTGGGTGAATCCGAGCGGCTCTCCCGACGCGACACGCAGTTGCTGGACGACGAGGTCGATGCCCGTGACGAGTTCAGTGATCGGATGTTCGACCTGGAGGCGCGTGTTCATCTCGAGGAAGAAGAACTCACCGCGTGAGTAGATGAACTCAACGGTGCCCGCATTGACGTAGCCCACCGCCTTGGCTGCGGTGACAGCAGCGTCGCCCATGGCCATGCGCGTCGCCTCATCGATGACGGGCGACGGCGACTCCTCGACGATCTTCTGATGACGGCGCTGGATGGAGCATTCGCGCTCGCCGAGATGCACAACGTTGCCATGACTGTCGGCGAGGACCTGGATCTCGATGTGCCGCGGATCCTCGACGTAACGCTCGAGGAAGACGGTGTCGTTGCCGAACGCCCGCTTGGCGGTGCTCTGCGCAGTCTCCAGACCGCTGCGCAGTTCTGCCTCGTCGCGGGCCACCTTCATGCCGATACCGCCGCCGCCGGCCGATGCCTTGATGAGGACGGGATAACCGACCTCGGCAGCAGCAGCGAGTGCTTCGTCAACCGAGGCTAGGGCAGCCGATCCCGGAACGATGGGCACGCCCGAGGTGCGCATGCGCTCGCGCGCCGGCACCTTCTCTCCCATCGCAGCCATGGCCTCCGGCGGCGGCCCGATGAAAACGATGCCGCGCTCGGCACAGGCGCGCGCGAATGCCTGATTCTCCGAGAGGAATCCGTAGCCCGGATGAATGGCCTGAGCACCGGTGGCGACGGCGGCGTCGAGAATCCTGTCCATCACCAGATACGACTGTGCCGACGGCGCCGGCCCGATCTCCACAGCCTCGTCGGCGAGGATGACGAACGCTGCGTTCCTATCCGCCTCGGAGTGCACGGCCACCGATTTCACTCCGAGATCCCTGCAGGCGCGGATGACGCGCAGCGCGATCTCGCCGCGGTTGGCGATGAGAACCTTGTCGAACATGGTGCGCCTCAGTCGATGTGAATGATGGGATCGCGGGGCGAGACGACGCTGCCCTCTTTGACAAAGACCTCGCCAACCTTGCCCGACTTCACAGCGGTGATGTCGTTCTGCATCTTCATGGCCTCGAGAACGGCGACCACCTGGCCGAGTTCCACAGTGTCACCGGCCGCAACCGCAACCTTGAGGATCAGGCCTTGCATCGGGGCCACAACTGTGCCCTCACGAACGATCGGCTTGCCGGCGGATGCAGCCGCGTTGATGAGCGTCTGACCACCACCGGCGGAGCCACCGAAACTTCCCGGTGCGCCGATGACGCGCACGGTGTATGACTGACCGTCGACCTCAACGGTGAGGTCACGCACCTCCTCCGACGGAGGCTCGGGTTCCGCCGTGGCAACCGCCGGCTTCTCCGCAACTGCTGCGGGCGCTGCCGGTTCGTCACCGAGAAGTTCGACCTCTGCCTCGCCACGCGCCAATGCCAGCCACTCACCGGGGAAGAGCGCATACGTCACAGCTGCTGTGGCGCCGCCGTCGAGACCCTCACGCGCCAGATCGGCAGTCGCCGCGCTGACGCCGGGGTCGATGAGGTCCGCGGGCCGTAGCGTTATCGGCTCCTCGCGGCTGTTGACGACGCGACGCACATCGGCATCGATAGGTGACGGCGGTGCGCCGTAGAGGCCCAGGCAATAGTCCTTGACCTCCTGGCTGATGGTGGCGTACCTGTCGCCGTCACAGACGTTGTAGACGGCCTGTGTGGCGATGATCTCGGTGAGCGGCGTGATCAGGGGCGGATTACCGAGCTCGCGGCGCACGCGCGCCACCTCGTCCTCGACCTCGGCGAAGCGCTCCAGCGCATCACGTTCGCGCAGCTCGGTCAGCGCGTGCCCCATCGCAGAGGGGGGCAGCAAACCACGCAGCGCCGATGTGTCGAGGCGCGTCGCCAGGGGATCTGCGATGTCGGCGTAATGCTGCAATGCAGCTTCGAGCACGGCCGAGGCGGCGCTCACCTTGTCGAGGTCGAGGCCCGTGGCATCGGCTGTGCCGTGCAGGGCTGCAACCAGCGCTTCGGCCGCCGGGAACGATGCGCCACCCGCCAGCGGGGCCAGGGCCACGTCGGCACGCTGTGCACCGGCACCGACGGCAGCAAGGTAGGCGAAGTCGGCCTGCCCCGTCTGCGCCGTAAAGGAAACCGACAACGGCAGCGGAACTGCGGCGCGGATGGCCGTCACGACGGCGGTCGCCGCCGCGACACCGATGACGCCGAGCGGATCATGCAAACACAGCGCGTCATAACCGCGTTCGGCCAGCTTGGTGGCCATGGTGACGGCATGCTCCACCGCGTCGGGGCCTGCGTCATGAACGATCACGGCCTCGGCGCGCCGGGCGGCTGCGTGAATGGCTGTGACGCAGCGCTCCAGGTTGCGGACATCGTTGAGCGGGTCGTAGCAGCGAATGATGTCAATGCCGGCGTCGGCTGCGAGCTGGATGAAGGTGTCGACGAGGTCGTCGGCAACGTGGCGATGGCCGACGAGTGCCTGGCCACCGATGGTCGCCAGCAGCGGTGTCGCTGTCACCGCTGCACGCACCTCGCGCAGCCGCGTGAAGGGATTCTCACCGAGAAAGCGCAGCTGGGCCTCAAATGTCGTACCCCCGAAGACCTCGAGGGCAGCAAAGCCACAGGCATCGAGTGCCGTGGCGAGGGGGATGGCGTGGCGCGTCCGCAGGCGGCTGACCAGCAAGGCCTGCTGACCGGCGCGCAGCGACGTCTCGACGAGTTCCAGGGGCATGACCGGAGATTCTAGGTGCCCGGAGTGAGCGAGCCGGGTCAGGCGCCGGGATCGAACCCCGCCGGCAACTGGACGCCGCTCCGCATCTGGGTCCTGGCGGCATCGATGGCCTCGACCACGGTGGCGTCGGCGACACCCAGGATCTGGGCGGCCAGATGAGCTGCATTGCGGGCTCCCATCTCACCCACCGCCACAGTGGCCACGGGGATTCCAGGAGGCATCTGCACGATGCTCAGGAGAGCATCGAAGCCTGCCAGCGGTGTCGCCGCCAGAGGAACGCCGATCACGGGCAGGGTGGTCAGTGAGGCCAGGACGCCGGGCAGGTGGGCGGCGGCCCCGGCGGCCGCGATCAGGACGCGAAGGCCGCGATCCCGCGCCTGGGCGCCATAGGCACGGACGACGTCGCCGGCACGGTGCGCCGACATGACGCCGATCTCCCAGCCGATGCCGTATGAATCCAGAACCTTGGTGGTGAGTTCCATCACGGGCAGATCCGACGAGGATCCCATGACGATGCCGACGCGGACCGGAATGGCAGCCATCAGACCTGCCTGACCACGGTCATGGCAAGACCGATATCGCTGCGAAAGCGCATGCCATCGAAGCTGATGCCTGCCACGGCGTCGTAGGCTCGGCGGCGCGCCGCATCGACTGTGTCACCGCGGCCGGTGGCGCTCAGGACGCGACCACCACTGACGCTGAGGGCACCGCCATCGAGCGTCGTCCCCGCGTGGAAGATGAAGCTGTCGGGGTCCTGCGGCTCGGTGATCTGCAGGGGCATCCCGAGGCGGCTTTCCGAGGGGTATTCCGCTGTCGTGGCGACGACGGTGACAGAGGCTTGACCCGTGGTCAGTACGTTGCCCGGCGACTGGCGGCCCAGCGCAGCATCCTCGAACAGGGTCACGAGATCGTCGTTGAGAATCGGCATGATGGCCTGCGCTTCGGGATCACCGAACCTGGCGTTGAACTCCAGCACCTTGACGCCGTCGGTAGTGACCATGACGCCGACGTAGAGGCAGCCACGGAATGTGGCGTTGCGCCGCCGCATCACCTCAAGGCAGGGTCCGATGATGTCGTCCTCAGCGCGCGCCATGACCTCGTTGAGGTCCATGTCGAGCGGCGGCGTGTAGGCGCCCATGCCACCCGTGTTGGGGCCGGTATCACCCTCGAAAGCACGCTTGTAGTCGCACGCGGGCGGCAAAATCTTCGCGGAGATGCCGTCGCAGATGGCGAAGACCGAGACCTCGCGACCGACGAGTGTTTCCTCGACAACAACACGCTGACCTGCGACGCCGAACCTGTCTTCGTCAAGGCACGCAGCGAGAGCCGCCTCAGCCTCGGCCACGGATGAGCAGAGCATGACGCCCTTGCCCTGAGCCAGACCATCAGCCTTGACAACAACGTTGCCATTGCGTTCCTTGATGAAGTCGAGAGCGTCGTAGCGATCGTCGACGGTTCCCGTCACCCACTCGGCAGTCTCCGCCGCAGCGTCACGCATGATCTGCTTGGCGAAGTACTTCGACGTCTCGATGCGCGCCGCCGACTTGGTGGGACCGAAGGCGTTGACGCCGACGCGCGAACAGGCGTCGACAACTCCCGCCGCCAGAGCGGCGTCAGGGCCGACGATGACCAGGTTGATATCGCGCGACGTGCACAGATCGGCGATCGCCTGAGCATCGTCGGCAGCGATGGCGACGTTCTCGGCGATGGTTGCCGTGCCACCGTTACCGGGCGCGCAGATGAGTTCGACGTCCCGTGCCTGGGCGAGAGCCCACGCGAGGGCATGTTCCCTGCCGCCCGATCCCACGATGAGGATGCGCATCAGCGAATTGTCGCCAATCGGCGCTTGCCGGTGCTCACCCCAGGCCCGTATGCAGGGAGGCACGGCGCCCGAAGTCGGCGATCACGTCATGGACTGCCCCGTTCTCGGTGGCAAGCGGATCAGGGAGCGAGATATCCCGCTGCGTGGCGCCAAGCACGTAGATGAGCTTGTCCCAGCCTGCGCGAACGTCGATTCCGGCGGCGCGTCCCGCTTTGAGGAAGGCGCCGCGGAGCGCCGCCCTTGTCGTTGCCGGAGGCGAGGTGACCAACTCCTCGATCTCCGCCTCCTCGGTGATCCGCTCCACCCGGCCCCGGCGCTCCAGCATGGAAAAGAGACCACGATCGCTGAGGCGGTGATACTCGATCCCCAGTTGAGCTGCCTTGGGCGATTCCATGGTCAGGCCATGATGGGTGAGGTATTGATCGATGAGGCGCAGCTTGATGACCCAATCGACCTTCGTGCCCAGGTCGCGGCTGATGACTGTCATGTCGTGGCTCTCCAGGGCGACGACGGCCTCCTGCCACATACCGAGCACCTGCGATGTCTCGGAGGCCTCGAGCGACGTGGGCTTGCCCGCCGCCACGTGAGCCAGGGCTGCGTCGAGGAAGCGCCGCTGCATCGTTGCCCCGTCGAGCCGTGATCCGTCGCTGAGCAACACAGTCGTGGCGGCCGTCGGGTCACCCGACAGCTCTGCAATCGCCTGCAGCGGGGATGCGGCGAGCAGATGTGTGAACGAGGTCCCGGCGCTGATCATGTCGAGGACGAGTTGCGTCGAGCCCACCTTGAGGAATGTCGACCACTCCGACATGTTGGCGTCGCCCGCAATGACATGAAGGCGACGATAGACCTCTGCATCGGCGTGGGCCTCGTCGCGCGTGTTGAAGATGGAGCGATGGTTGTTGGTGGTTCCCGACCCCGAATCGGCGGCGAAGGCGTCGTAGCGTTGCGACACGCGATACGGCGGACCACCCGGCGTCTGGTCGACATGGCCGGCACCACAGATGAGCTGACGGCTGACGAAGAATGCCAGCAGCGAGTCACGGAGAACCGAGAAATCGCCGGGCGCATTCTCGCGGGCGATCAGGTAGTTCTCGTGGCATCCGGAGACGTTGCCGCGGGGATCGCGGCTGATGGCGACGATGTCCGCAGGCTGCAGTCCTGCCTCGGCGAAGCGTGGAACGGCTGACCGCACCATCCCACTGAGCACACGCTCGCCTGCCTTGACGGCAGCGACGAGTTGGCGCAGCGACGAGCATTCCGGCGTGGCGTATTCAGGATGTGAACCGACGTCGAGGTAGAGGCGCGCGCCGTTCTCGAGAAAGACGTTGCTGGAATGGTGGCGCCGCGACAGGTCGCGGAACAACGCCGATGCCGCCGCTCCCAGCAGCACATCAGGGTAGGGCCTGCCGCTGACCGGAACTATCGACGTCTCGGTTTCGATGCCGAAGAGAGCCACCGGCTCACGATAGGGGCGCCGGGCGGACGCGTCACGGACGTTTGTCCGCGCCATGTCCGCCATTCACCCGTAGCCTCGTGGAGATGCCGTGAGCCACCGTGCTCGCGGCCGAGGGATGCGGGGGATGGTTGATGGCAACCGAGCGTGACACCAGCGGTCAGGCGGGTTTGGTACGCCGGTCGGCGGGCGTCGTCAAGACAGCCTTCGACAGCGATGCATCGCCGCCGGAACGGCGCCGCGCGCTGCTCAAGACGATCGGCGTCGGCTCAGTGGCAGTGCTCGGACCCATCGCAGGTACCGACGCGCTCATCAACAATCCCGGAATTCTGCATACGCTGACGCTCCCGCTGTCGAATCCGGACGTGCTCACCGGCGGCATCGGCTTCGCCGCCGTGGCGCTGGTCGGCGGCGGCATCAGCGCGGTGGGTAATCAGATCGATGTCTACTCACCCGCTGAACTCAAGAGCTTGACACGCACGTTCAGCGGAATCCGCACGGCAGGCTATGCCGTCGGCGGAGTCCTCTGCGTATCGGCGCTCGCCCTGGCAGGTGCCGGAACCGAGCATCTTCTCGGCGACGGCGTGGCCATAGGATCCCTGCTCGGTGTCGGTGCCGCTGGTGCCGGTGCCGCGGGCGCCGGAGCACACATGGTGGAGCGCTTCTGGGCACGCCGCCTGCCTGCCGGCACGCAGGCGCTCGGGGAATAGCATGGGTACCGAACGCGACACCACAGCAAATACAGGTCTTGTCCGCCGCGCCGGGAGCACACTCAGTGCCGCGGTGTCCCCTGATACACCGCCTCGCGAGCGCCGCACAGCCATGCTCAAGACCGTCGGAGTGACGTCGGTGACGATGGCATCGGGCGTCGCCGGCATCGATCTGCTGGCGCACTACCCGTCGGCACTCTCGGTACTGTCGTCGCCACTGGCGCAGGGCGTCGAGTGGGGCGGCGGCAGCAGCCTCGTCGTCGGCGGGTTCGTCGCAGGAATGACGATAGCCATGAGCTCGAGCCGCCAACGGAACAGCGACCGTGTTGGTCTGGGGCGCTTTTTCCATCGCGCGGGTGCCGTCACCACCATCGGAGCAGCCACTCTCGGCGTTGCCGCGGCAGCCGTTGCCGCGGGTGGAGCCGGTCATCTGCTGCCCGACGCATCATCCGTCGCCGCCGGACTTGCGGTCTCGGCGTCGGCGTTCGGCGGCATGTCGGGAGCGGGTCACATCATGTCGCGCGCCGTCACGCCCCGACAGCACAAGCCGCGAGCTCAGCTCGGAGAGTGATGCCATGACAGTGGAAAAGAGCGACAGACCCGGACTTGTACGCCGCGCCACCGTTACGCTGGGCACGGCGCTGGACGCTGAGGCGGCACCGGCAGCGCGTCGCCAGGCTTTGATCAAGACACTGGCCGTGGCGTCCGCCGGATCCGTCGTGGCGTTCGTCGGTGGCGATCTCCTGGCGCATGAACCCATGGCACTGCACCTGCTGTCATCGCAGTACCTTGGCCCTGCGGAATTGACGGGAGCGATCTATGCCGGTGTCGGCGGATTCGTTCTCGGCGGCGACTTCGCCATCGAGAACGGCAAGCTGCCGGAGAACGAGCGGCGCTTCTTCCACCGCACCTTCCACGGGCTGCGCAATGCAGCGGGCATCGGGGCTGTCGCCATGGGCGTCACCACCGTGGCCTGCGCCGTCACCGGACAGGCGCATCTGTTGCCCGGCGCCTCGTCAGTGGTTGAAGGCTTCGGTGAAACAGCAACGGCTCTCGTCGCCATTGCGGCCGTATCCCACGTACTCGATCTGCCGGTGAGACGCGGTGGCCCGGAGCCGCCGCGAGCCGCGCTCGGGGAATAGTCACAACAACTGGGGAAGGGGGAAACCATGACAACGGAGAAGGCGGGCGCCGACAGCGGCGCCGTCAAGGGACTCGTAAGGCGCTACACCAACGCGGTGACGCTGGCGCTGGACGGTGAGGCCGCGTCAGGGCCGCGTACTGCCGCCGGCGCCAAGGTGGTCACCACGACGGTAGGCGTCGCCGGCGGCCTTGCCGCTGCAGGAGATGCCGGTTATCACGTCGTCGCCGCCAACCTCGCCGTGTTCTCATTCCTTAGCACCGTGCCGGTTGAGGCACTCGGCGCCGGCCTGGCACTGGGCACAGTAGCGGGAGTCGGAGCGCTTATCGACGGTCCATACAAGCCTGAAGCAAGACGCAAGCTCGGGAACGGATTCGACGCCGCGGGCGCGGGATCTCTCATGGGAGCCGGTACAGTTGCGGCGGGTGGCCTGGCAGTCGTCGCCGCCAGTGGCGCACATCTCATTGATGCGGCGGCGCAGACGGCCGGTGGCGACATGCTCATCGTCGCCGCGGCGCTGACGGGCGCAGGTATCGCCTCCAAGGTTGCGGGCCATCTGTGGAAGCGCGGTACCCAATCACCGCGCGCAGCGCTGGGCGAATGAGCATCGAGAAGGATCCGGCGGGGCCGGGTCTCATACGCCGCGTCGTCACCCCGGTGGCGACGATGTTCGACGACGGTGCCACGCAATCGGCGCGCCGCCTTGCGGCCGCGCAGAGCATCGTCGGCGGTGCCGTCGTCACCACGGGCGCGACAGTGGGCGTGTTTGAGCTGGCCCGCATCGCCGGTGACCACGCGGCAGCCATTCATGCCGTCGTGCATTCGCCCGACACGCTGGCAGCCGGTGCGGGCCTGGGGATCGCCGCCTACGCGCTGATCACCACCGCCTCGGCGGCGCGGCTCGACAGAGATCCGGTGAAGACAGCATTCATCGGCAAGATGTGCCGAGGGACGCGCAATGCAGCGTTGGGCGGCGTTGGGCTCACGGTGCTGGCCTCAGCACAGGCGCTGGTCGTCAACGCGCCGTCGTTCCTGCGTGAGGACCTGGCGATGATGAGCTTCTTCGGCGGCCTCGCCGGCGGTGCAGCCATCGCCACCCGCATCGTCAATGAACGCCGCCCGCGTCCGGCACCGTCACTCGGCGAGTAGCAGCGTTACTCCCACTCAATGGTCGACGGCGGCTTGCTGCTGATGTCGTAGACGACACGATTGACGCCGGGGACCTCGTTGACGATGCGGCGGCTGATGGCGCCGAGAACGTCGTACGGCACCTTGGCCCAATCAGCCGTCATGCCGTCGTCGGATTGCACGATGCGAATGGCGACCACGTTGGCATAGGTGCGGCCGTCGCCCATGACACCCACCGACGAGATCGGCGTGAGGATGGCGAATGACTGCCAGACCTGGCGATAGAGACCGGAGCGCTTGATTTCGTCGATGACAATCCAGTCGGCGGCACGTACCGTCTCCAGGCGCTCCGCCGTCACCTCACCAATGACGCGGATGGCAAGGCCGGGACCGGGGAACGGCTGGCGCCACACCATTTCTTCGGGAAGCCCCAGAGCCAATCCCACCTGGCGGACCTCGTCCTTGAAGAGGTAGCGCAGCGGCTCCACGAGCGAGAACCGCAGATCCTCGGGCAGGCCGCCGACGTTGTGATGCGTCTTGATCTTCTGCGCGTTGTGGGTGTCATGCGACGTCGATTCGATGACATCGGGATACAACGTGCCCTGTGCCAGGAAATCAATGTCGCCG
>JBEPVH010000015.1:0-11562 GCA_041691115.1 bacterium
CCATTCGACAGCTGACAGTCTCGTGTCCGACACCGCGGCGATGCTCAGCCGGCTCCGCGAGTTCTGGGTTGCGGACGGCAGCGTCGGCATTCCCGAGGGCGATTGTCAGGTGCGTCCGACGCCGCTTTTCTACCGCTGGGCGTCAGCGATGTACGAGACATCCGGGCCGCTCGAGCCGAAGATGCTCCCCCACTACTACTACATCACTCCCGTGCAGGACGATTGGTCGGCGCAGCAGAGTCTTGAATGGCTGGAACATCTGAACCGGCCGATGTTGGAGAACATCGCGGTGCACGAGGTGTTCCCCGGCCATTTCGTACACGACCTGCACGCGGCGCATCAGCCCAGTCTCATCCGTCGCGTTAACTGGCATCCTGCCCACGGTGAGGGCTGGGCCCATTACACCGAGGAACTCGCCGTCGAGCGCGGTCTCACCGACGGCCGGCCCGCTGTCCATCTCGTGCAGATCCAGGATGCCCTGCTCCGCGCCTGCCGATTCCGTTCCGCCATCGCGCTACACATCGAAGGACGTGATGTGCGCTGGGCCACGGATCTGTTCGTACGCGAGGCACACCTGGCCGAATTCCCGGCATTGCGTGAAGCACAGCGCGGCACGCACGACCCGATGTATCTCGCTTACACCTACGGCAAGCTGGCGATGCGCGACTGGCGCGACGAGCTGAGCAAGAAGCCCGGTTTTTCATTGCGCGCGTTCCACGATTCCATCATCGATGCGGGCCAGGCGCCGCTGGGCGTCATCCGCGACCTGGTGCTCGGCGCCTAGGTCTGCTCCGCAGTCTCCGCGAAGACGTGAGCACGGTAGTAGGCCAGCTCGGCAACCGACTCGCGAATGTCATCGAGCGCGCGGTGCGTCTCCTTCTTGCGCGGCACAGCTGCGAACGCAGCCGGATACCACCGCCGGCTGAGTTCCTTCACTGTCGAGACATCGATGGATCTGTAGTGCAGATGATTCTCGATGTCCGGCATATACGCGGCGAGAAAACGCCTGTCGGTACCGATCGAGTTACCGCACAGAGGAACGGTCCCCGGCGACGGGATGTGCTGCTTGAGGAACTCGAGCGTCTCGGCGCAGGCATCGGCGACAGTGCGTTCTGATGCCCGGATCTCGGGCAGAAGGCCCGACCTCGTGTGCATGGAGACGACCACTGCATCCATCTTGGCGAGGTCGTCGTCGGTGGCGTGGATGACGATGTCAGGGCCTTCGGCAACGATGTTGAGGTCGTCGTCCGTCACCAGCGAGGCAATCTCGACGATCACATTGTCGGTGGCGTCGAGCCCGGTCATCTCGAGATCGATCCAGGCGAGCACGAAGCTATCCCGGGATAAGGCCGTGCTGCGCAGACACGGCGATCGTGTAGAGCACCGTCACGAACACACCGAACACCAGCGTGCCGATGGTTGTGGCGGCAATGACAGCACCACCCGACACCGTTGTCCGCGACCACTCGTATCTCTCGTCTCCCGCCTCGGGCTTGGTGTACATCAGAACACCGACGCGAAGGTAGTAGAAGACCGAGATGGCTGACGTTCCAATACCCCAGAGGGCGAGCGGCGTCTGTCCGTTGGCGATAGCAGATGAGAACACTAGGAATTTGCCGAAAAAGCCCGCGGTCGGCGGGAATCCGGCGAGTGACAACAACAGAAGTCCCATGGCAGCGGCGATCCAGGGACGTCGGAACGCCAGGCCGCGGATCGACGAGTACCTGTCGAGGTCCTCGCCGCGACCGGCCATGATGGTGATGACAGCGAACGCTCCGAGGTTGGTCAGTGCATACGCCGCCAGGTAGTAGAGGACTGCCACGGTGCCGGCTCCGCCGTCGGTGGCCGGGTTCACCGCCAGACCGATGAGCATGTAGCCCGCCTGCGCAATACCAGAGTAGGCAAGCATGCGCTTGACCGAGTTCTGCGACAGGGCGGCGAGGTTGCCGACCACCATCGAGAGGATCGCCACCGAGAACACCAGATGACTCCACTGCGGGTACAGACCGGGAAGCGTGTAGCTGAAGACGCGGATCAGAGCCGCGAACGATGCCACCTTGGTGGTCACCGACATGAATGTCGTCACCGACGTGGGAGCACCCTGGTAGACGTCGGGTGTCCACCAATGGAACGGTGCCGCCGATACCTTGAAGGCGAACCCGATGAGCATCAGCACGGCACCCGTGATGAGCAGCGGGTCGATCGGATTGCTCTGCAGGCTGTTGTTGGCAACCGCATGAGCGATCTGCTCCAACTGCGTGTGCCCCGTCTCGCCATAGATGAGCGCCATGCCGTAGAGAAGGAATGCCGAGGCGAAGCCACCGAGTAGCAGGTACTTCAGCGCCGATTCCTGCGACCCCTCCTCCATCCGCGAGAAACCCGACAGGATGTACAGCGCGATCGAGAGAAGTTCGACCGCGAGGAAGATGACCATGAGTGACGATGCGCCGGACAGCAGCATCATGCCCGTCGTGGCGGCGAGGATCAGCGAGTAGTACTCGCCGTAATGAATCCCCCGCCGGTTCAGATACTGCGGTGAAATCAGAACCACCAGCAGGGCAGACCCCAGCAGGATGCCGTCGATGAACAGCGAGAACCTGTCGTACGCGAACGACCCGTAATAGACGGTCCGCGGATGCTCCGCATCATTCCACGCCCAGAGGACGGATCCCATCGTCGCCAGAATCGCGACTGCCGAGAAACCAGCGAGCCACGTGCGCTTGGTCGCCGGTACTACGAGGTCGAGCATGAGCAGGGCGACGAACGCTCCGCCCAGGATCAACTCGGGCAACAGACCGACAAGGTCGGACGACGACGGCGGCTGCAGTGCGGGAACCGCGGCGAGCAGCGCAGTCATTTCACGTCACCCTGAATGATCTGCACAGGGACAGGTATGGGTGACAGCAAAGTCACGTAGTGCTCCGCCGTCGTCCGGGTCATGTCCGACACGGGATGCGGATAGACGCCCAGCCCGATCATCAGCGCGACCAGAGGCAGCAGCACCCAGCCGTCACGCACTCCGATGTCGCGAACCTGCTCAGCACGCGGCTGCAGGGGCTCGTGCATCAGTCCCTGGTGCAGTCGCAGCATGTACCAGCACGCGAGGATGACACCACCACCGGCGAGGACGGCCAGCAACCAGTACGTCTGGAAGGCGCCGAGCATGATGGTGAACTCACCGACGAAGGAGTTCATGCCGGGCATGCCGAGTCCTGCAAGGGTGATGACCAGGAAGAAGAAGTAGAGGTACGGCATCCGCTTCTCGAGACCTGCCAGCTCATGGCGGTCGCGTGTTCCGGTCCGCTGCTCGATGATGCCGAGGACGAGGAACAGCCCGGCAATGATGATGCCGTGGTTGACCATCTGGATGATGGCGCCGTTGATCCCGGCTGAGTTCAGCGAGAAGATTCCCAGGGCGACGAACCCAAGGTGCGAGATCGACGAATAGGCGACGATGCGCTTGATGTCCGTCTCACTGAGCGCCATGAGAGCGCCGTAGAGAATGGAGATCACCGCGAGCGTCAGCATCACTCCCTGGTAGTCGTGCGCCTCATGGGGAAACAGCGTGATGGCGTACCGGATGAACCCGAAGGCACCGAGCTTGCTCACGACGCCGGCGAAGAACATCAGCGCCGCCGGTGGGCAGGACTCGTAGAGGTCCGGGAGCCACGTGTGGAACGGAACCAGCGGCAGCTTGATGGCGAACGCGGCAGCGAAGGCAATAAAGGCGAACTGCTGAGGTGTCAGCAGATGCCCGCCGAAGAACGGCACAGCACCCTCGGCAGGACCGGGGTTCTGCAGCATCGCCTCAAGGTCGAACGTATTGGTAGGCGAATGCACCTTGAGATAAATGATCGCGACGAGCATCAGCAGACTGCCCGCCACCGTGTAGATGACGAACTTCAAGGTCGCCTTGCCGCGGTTTTTCTCGCCGAAATTGCTCAGCAGGAAGTACAGCGGGATGAGCATCGCCTCCCAGAAGACGTAGAACATGAGCATGTCGACGGCGAGGATCACGCCCGCCGTTGCCGTCTCGGTGACGAGCAGCAGGCCGCAGAACAGGCGCAGGCGCTCTGTCTCGCGGCGCGACACCACGATGGCGCCGAGCAGGAAGACGCCGGCATTCAACGCCAGCATCCACGCGGCGAGTCCGTCCATACCCACGTGGTACGAAGCGCCGATGGCGGGAATCCACTCGTGGTTCTCGGCGTAGCGCATGTTCAGTGGGCCACCGCCCGCGGCGGCGTTGTTGAATCCGAGCACCAGCAGACCGACGATCACCGAGGTGGCCAGAGTGATGGCGACTGTCCAGCCCTGAATGAGGACGCGAGCCTTGCCAGGGATCAACTGCAACGCGACGGCACCTGCCAACGGCAGGAAGAGAACGATGGAAAGCCAGGACACAGACGTACTCATTTGGCCCACAGCCCCAGAACAAACAGGATTCCAATAACCGCGAACGCCAGCATGTAGGTGGCGTAATCACGGATCAGACCGGACTGCCGTTCGGCGATGCCGACGCCCAGGTCATCGAACATCGCGGCGGTGCCACGAACCCATCCGTCCATACCGCGTGGTTCGACGACTCGGCGCATTGCACGCGAGAACGCCGTCACGGGACGCACCAGAATGGCGTCGTACAACTCGTCGAAGTAGAACTTGTGGAATGACAGGACGGGCATCAAACGCGGCAGACGCCCAGCAATACGCGACGCCCTGCCACGATTCTTCTCCCACCAGCTGTAGGCAGCACCGATACCTGCCACTGAACAAATGGTTCCAGCAGCCAACGCCATCCACGCAACCGCTTCCGATGGTTCATTGCCGTGACCCACCACCGGCTCAAGGAAAGTCGATATGCCCTGCCACAGGTGATTGCCGATGAAGGACGGGACGGGAGATTCGATAAGTCCGGCGATCACGGCGCCACAGCCCAGGATGCCGACCGGAATCAGCATTACCTTGGGAGCTTCGTGCGCGGCGTACACCTTCGCCGTCTGAGGCTCACCGCGGAATACTGTGAAGTAAAGACGGAAGGCGTAGATGCCGGTCAGCACGTTGACGATCAAGCCGACGAAGAACAGTGCGATGAGTGCACCGGGCGCATTGGCCGCGAATCCCAACATCGCCTCCTTGGACCACCAGCCGGCAAACGGCGGTGCGCCCGCCAGCGCGAAGGATCCGCAGATGAACCACAGGGCCGTCCAGCGCATGCGCGGATGCAATCCGCCCATCAGACGAATGTCCTGCTCGTCGTGGAGCGAGTGAATGACATTGCCCGCGGCCATGAAGAGGAGAGCTTTGAAGATGGCGTGGGTCATGAAGTGGAACATGCCCACCGAGTACGCCCCGAGGCCGACGGCGGAGATCATCAGACCGATCTGCGACATCGTTGAGTAGGCGATGACACGCTTGATATCGACCTGGCTCAACGCGATGATGCCGGCCATGACAGCGGTGCCCATTCCAACACAGGCGACGATCGCCTGCGCTGTGGGCGACTGTCCGAACAACGGCCCGAATCGAGCGATTAGGTAGACCCCGGCGGTGACCATGGTCGCTGCGTGGATCAGGGCCGACACAGGTGTCGGGCCCTCCATGGCGTCCGGCAACCAGGTGTGCAAGGGGAACTGGGCGCTCTTGGCGAAGGCACCGATGGCGAGAAGGACGCAGATACCGGTGACGTAGGCGCTGCCATGACCGAACTCCCCGGCATTGGCGAGGATCAGCGGCATTGAAAGCGTGCCCAGCCGCGTGACGATCATGAAGGCCGCAAGAACCAAGGCAACGTCGCCGATGACCTGGGTGATGAATGCCTTGCGCGACGCCACCACCGCCGACGGCCGCTGATACCAGAAGCCGATCAGCAGGTACGAGGAGAGCGCCACCAGCGCCCAGCCGACGATGAGGATCGCAAGATCGGCCGAGAGCACGAGCAGCACCATCGAGAAGATGAAGAAGTTCATGTAGGCGAAGAACCGCGCCACATCCTCGTCGTGCTCCATGTAGCCGACCGAGTAGATGTGAATCAGGAATCCGACGCCGGTGATGACCATGAGCATCAGCACGGACAACGGATCAATGGTGAAGTCAACGTTGATCGCCACATCCTGTCCGGCGTTGACGATGGGCCCGAGGTTGAGCCACTGCCAAAGGCTGACGGTCAGTGACTTCTCCCCTTCGGGGGCTGTCATGACGTTAGCGAGCAGCGTGAATGCCACGAGGAAGGCGGCACCGATCGAGGCAGTGCCGACGAGGTTCACCCAGCGGCGGCCTGCGACAGGTCCGACCAGGCCATTCCACGCAGAACCGAGCAGCGGGAACAGCAGGACCAGCGAGCAGAGCAGGCCGATCAGATGCTCGTTGTTCACAACTTCAACTCATTGAGATCGTCGACGTCGAGTTCACGGCCGATCCGGAACACCTGGGTGATCAGCGCCAGACCGACCACGACCTCGGCGGCCGCGACCACGATCACCATGAACGCGAAGATCTGCCCTTCCTCGGAGTTGAGGAAGCGGCCGAACGAGATGAACGCCACGTTGACGGCATTGAGCATCAGCTCGATCGACATGAAGACCACGAGCGGGTTGCGGCGCACGAGCACGCCCGCAGCACCGACGGCGAACAAGAAGGCGGAAAGCGCCAGCAGATATGGAAAGACGTCGGTCGTGAGCGTGTACTGCTCGTTCATCAATGACCACCGGCCGGCGTGCGGCGGGTCAGGTAGACGGCT
The DNA here is from genome assembly GCA_041691115.1 of bacterium. Lineage (GTDB taxonomy): Bacteria > Chloroflexota > Dormibacteria > Aeolococcales > Aeolococcaceae > JBEPVH01. The sequence goes on from JBEPVH010000015.1 coordinate 6,737, forward strand.
CCGATGGCCGCGACGAGGAGCAGCAGCGAGGTGATTTCGAAGGGCAGCAGGAACGTGGTGAATAACTGACCGCCGGTGGTCTGGACGTTGCCGGGGCCTTCATGGCCGGGCGTACCGTCGATGTTGTCCACCGAGAAGTCAAAGGCGTTGCGGGCGTACGCGGGATCGGTTGCCGAATCAGCCCTACCGACAACGGCGCCGCGAAGTGTGTCGCCACTGTAGGTGACGCCGTTGCGCGCCGTGACGAAGACCGTCCCGGTGATCGCCACCACGGCGAGGCAGGCAATGATGAAGCGCACGCCGAAGGCGGGACGGTCCTCAGACGACGGCGACAGCAGGGCGATGATGAAGACGAAGAGCACCATGACAGCGCCTGCGTAAACGATGAGTTGCACAACGAAGAGGAATTGCGCGTTGAGGATCAGGTAGATCACTGCGACCATGCCGATGCAAAACACCAGCGACAGCGCGGAGTAGATCGGCTGCGATGAGAAGACGACGCCGAGCGCTCCCATCGCCGCCAGAACGCTCACCACGATGATGAGCACGTTGACAAGGCTCATCGATCATCCTCAGATGGTGGATCGATGACAGAGGGCACGTCCTTGGAGATGCCCTGTTCGCCCGGAAGCGGTGCCTCGTGGGTGCGGTTCGTCATGGGTTCCCAGGCCACCTTCGGCGAAATGCCGGGGCCCGTTTCCTTGGGATTCTCACGCTGGTCGCCACCGGCGCCGCGAAGGTGACCCGTCTTGCCGCGCTCGAACTTCGGCCAGGCCTCGAGGAGGTCCTCCTTGGTCACGACGGTCCGCTCGCGGCGGTAGTCGGCCAGGTCGTAGCGCGGCCCCAGAGTGATGGCCTCGGTGGGACAAGCCTCGGCGCAGTAGCCGCAGAAGATGCAGCGCATGAGGTTGATCTCGTAGCGCTCGGCGAACCGCTCACCGGGCGACACGGGGTTGGCAGGATCGTTTTCTGCCGAGCCGACATAGATGCAACCGACGGGGCAGGCACCGGCGCACAACTCGCAGCCGATGCACTTCTCGAGGCCGTTGTCGTAGCGGTGCAGGATGTGGCGACCCCGATGCCGCGGCATCACAGGCTTCTGCTCTTCCGGCCACTGCATCGTGATCGGCTTGCTGAAGCCGTACTTCAGTGTCGTGGCCATGCCCTTGATGATTTGCTTGAACATCTCAGTGCCTCATGCCGCTTGGAACGCCACGACAGCGCCGGTGATGATGATGTTGAGGAGTCCGAGCGGCAGCATGACCTTCCAACCGAAGCTCATGAGCCGGTCATAACGGAGCCGCGGCAGCGTCCAGCGAATCCACATGATGATCATCACGAGGACGATCACCTTGCCCAGGAACCAGAACACACCGGGGATGAAACTCAGGAACGGGACGATCGGCAGCCAGCCACCCAGGAACAGTGTCGTGGCGATGGCGCAGACGGTGAAAACGTTGATGTACTCACCGAGGAAGTAGAAGCCGAATCGCATTGACGAATACTCGGTGTGATATCCGGCGACCAGTTCGGTCTCCGCCTCGGGAAGGTCAAACGGCGCGCGGTTTGTTTCCGCGAGTGCGCCCGTGAAGTACAGCAGGAATGCCAGCGGCTGCATGACGATGAACCAGGCGCTCCGGCCCTGCGCCTCGACGATCTTCTCGAGGTCGAGTGAGCCGGCGAGGATGACGGTACCGATCAGTGCGAAGGCGACGGCCATCTCATAGGAGATGAGCTGTGCCGACGAGCGCAGGCCACCGAGCAGCGAGTACTTGCTGTTGGCCGACCAGCCGCCGAGGAACAGTGAGTACACGCCGAGCGATGTGACAGCAAGGATGAAGAGCAGTCCCACATTGAGGTGGGCAAGGCTCCAGTGGAAGTCGTAGGAACCCTGCACGCCGTGATTGACAGCGGACAGTGGAATGGTCGCGAAGGCGAAGATCGCAGCGCCGCCGGCAAGACAGGGCCCCACAAGGAAGAGGAACTTGTCGCGACCCGCAGGTGCGGTGTTCTCTTTGAACATGAGTTTGATGGCATCAGCAAGCGGCTGCATCAGACCGAACGGACCAACGCGGTTGGGACCAAGACGCAGTTGAATGCGCGCGGCAATCTTGCGCTCGGCCCAGGTGAGATACGCGGCGACGGTGGTCAGGCCCAGGAGCGCGATGACCAACTTGACGACGAACACAAGAATGGGATCACCGCCCTCCCCCACCGTGGCGCCGCCAAAAGAGTTGAAGAGGAAATCCTTCGCCGAGTCGATGAAGCTCGCCAGCATCATGTCGACCTCACCGGCTGAGCCCAGATGGCGCGGCCGCCGTTGCCGGCGGCGCGGTACGCGGGCAGGGCGTCACACAGGGCGCGGTCGATCGCGATGGGGTCGCCATCGCCCCAGTCCGTTCCGAGAGCGCCGGCGATCTGTGCGAGCACGCGCGTGCCCTGCGGCATCTGCGTTGCGGGCGGCAGTGCTGCACGGATGCGCTGCACGCGGCCCTCGACGTTGGTAACGGTGCCCTGCTTCTCGAAGTAGGTATGTCCGGGGATGAGGACCGTGGCGGCATCGGCCACATCGCCCGGTCGCGATTCGATGGCGACGATGGTCTCGACCTTCTTGAGCGCGCGCCGCGCCAGGTCGGTGTCGACTGCGAGCACGTCCTCGGCGCCGAACAGGATCAGCGCCTTGATGGCACCGCTGGCAGCAGCCTCAAGAATCTCACGGCCCGTCTTGCCGTCCTTGATGGCGACATAGCCGGGACCGTGACCGGGCAGCATGCCCACGTCCTTGGCGCCGCGGCCATTGACGCCACGGGTGATGGTGAGGCGCTTGACGGCTGTGTTCTTGCCGGCGAGATAGGCAGCAACGGTTGCCGCCTCCTCCCGATGCACCTCATCGGCGATCACGCCGACGAGTGCAGCTCCCGTGATGTCGAGCGAACGCGGATCAACATCATGGTCAACACGGCGTACGCTGACATGGCGCTTGGTCTCCGCCTTGAACAGGCGCAGCGTCAGCACGGGTGCAGCAGCCTCAGGCTCGGCACCGATGACGACGACGGCTGTGCAGTCCTCAATCTCGGCGATACCCAGCGCATGCTCATCGGCATCGACGCGGCCGAGATCTTCAAGCTGATGGTCAAGGTTGCTGCAATCGAGAATCTCACGCGCCAGGCGCTGCAGCAGCCACAACTCCTCGTTGGTCGAACGCGGCGAACCGATGACACCGATTGCCGATCCGCCGTGCTTCTGCTTGGCGGTGGCGATCTGACGCCCCGCCTCGGAGATTGCCTCGGCGAATGCAACGTCGCGGGCACCGCCCGAATCGCGAATCACCGGACGGCGCACGCGATCGGTGGCATTCCACCCCGGGGCCGAGTAGCGGCCGCGATCGCACAGCCACATGTCGTCGACATCGGGATTGTCACGTGACACAAATCGCTTGATTTCAAAGTCGCGGCTGTCGACGTTCATGTTGCAGCCGTAGGAACACTCAGGGCAGACACTCTTTGTCCGTTGCAGGTCCCAGGGCCTGGCGGCAAATCGGTACTGCTTGTGCGTCAACGCACCGACGGGACAGACCTCGGGAAGGTTGCCCTGGAATTCAGACGTCAACGGTTCCCCGTTAAAGGAATCGATGACGGTGTGCACGCCGCGGTCGACCAGGACGAGTTCCTTCTCGCCGGTGATCTCGTCGTAGTAGCGGGTGCAGCGCCAGCAGAGGATGCAGCGCTCCTGGTCCAGTTCGATGCGGTCGCTGAGCGATACCGCCTTGGCAGCATGCGTCTTCTCGGTGATGGGGAAGCGCGATGTCTGCGGGCCGTAGCGGAAGGCGAAGTCCTGGAGATCGCATTCACCGCCGCGGTCGCACACAGGGCAGTCCAGCGGATGATTGATGAGCAGAAACTCAAGAACGCCTTCACGGGCCTTGGCCACCGGCGCGGAATCGGTCACGACGACCATTCCCTCGGTGACAGTCGTGGCGCACGCGGGCAGGAGTTTCGGAGCCTTCTCGACGTGCACGAGGCACATTCGGCAGACGGCGACCGGCTCCATCTTGGGATGGGCGCAGTAGATGGGCACGTGAACACCGACCGCCGTGGCCGCGTCGAGCACCAGGGTGTTCGGCGCAACGCGGATCTCGCGCCCGTCGATGGTGACGCCGACGCGACCGTCGTCAGGAACCTCGGGCTTCACGGGCTCGTCGGCCATCAGACGGTCACCATGGCTGGTGCAGTCACCGGGCAGGTGCCGGCCCCGCAATGGGACTCAAATTCTTCGCGGAACGCCTTGAACGCCGACATCACAAACCAGGTGGCGGTGTCGCCGAGCGGGCAGAAGCACTTGCCGTTCATGTTGTCGCAGATGTCGGTCAGGGTTGCCAGTTCCTGCGGCGTGCAGATACCGGCTTCGAGGCGATGCATCAGGTCGGATTCGAAATAGGTGCCCTCGCGACAGGGTGCGCACTTGCCGCAGGACTCATGACGGTAGAAGTCGACGAGGCGCATCGACACGTTGACGAGGCACGTGGTGTCGTCCATGAACACCATGGCACCGGCACCGAGCGACGACCCGGCCTCGGCAACAGCGTTCATATCGAGGGGCAGATCGAGATGTTCGGGAAGCAAGACCTGCATGGAGCCGCCGCCGGGCTGGAAGGCCTTGATGCTCCTCCCCTTCCAGATGCCGCCGCAATGCTGGTCCAGCAACTCGCGGATCGGAGTGCCCAGTTCCATCTCATAGGTACCGGGCTTCTCGATGTGTCCGGAGCAGCAGAAGAGGCGCGTGCCCGGCGACTTCTCCGTACCCATGGTCTTGAACCATTCACCGCC
>JBEPVH010000016.1:0-11561 GCA_041691115.1 bacterium
GCTACGCCCGAGCCTGTCGCCGAGCCCACCGTGCCCGTCGCACACTTTCCTTCCGACGCAGTGAACACGCGTGTCGATGACATCGCGACGCTGCAGTCGTTGCGCGATGACGCCACCCGGCGCCACGGCCTGGCGCCGTCGTCGGTGCGCACCCAGCGCGCCCTCTCCGATAGGTTTGCGCCCGTTGTTGGTGTGTGGAGTGGAGTGTCGGCACAGGCGTCGCGCCTCTTGGCGTCGTCACGCCTCGACAGGCGTGTTGTCGTAGCGGTGACGGCTGTTGTGATTCTCGCGATCGTCGGCATCGTCACCGGACGTCAGGTCACCACGCGTACTCCCGTTGCGGGCACCACATCCGTCGGCAGCACAACGCAGGGAGCGACCGGATCGCAGGGATCTGTTGCACACCCCGCCTCCCACGGTCCGAGCGTGCAGCCGGGACCCGCATCGGCGCAGCCGCCGCTGCAGGTCAACGATCCTAAGACGCTTGGTGATTCGGGTACGGGCGTCACCGTGTCCGACATCCGCTACGGCATTCATCCCGGTGACTTCCGCATCGTGCTCGACATGAGCGGCGGTTCGGCGCCACGGACGGTTGTCGGATTCTCCGATCCGCAGACGCTCATCGTCGTCATGGACGGAACATCATCGAGCGGTGCGCTGGGTAATCTGCCCAACACTCAGGTGGTGACGCAGGTCAACAAACTGACATCGGCGACGCCGGGTCAGCTCATCCTTGAGTTCAAGCTGGCGCATCCGGTGACGCGCACCCAGTACTACATGACGGGACCGCTGCGCCTGGTGCTCGACCTCTCCTAGTTCGGCACCAGCGATGCGGCGGCAAGTCGTGGATCACGGCGTACGAGCATGCGGTCAGTGAAGATGACTTCGCGCCGCAGCAGCTTCAACGAGCCGTGCAGGCGGGCGGCGACAGAATCGGTTTCCAGCAGTTTCTGTTTCTGCGTGGTGTCGATCTGCAATGTCGCAGCCACCAGGTAGGAAAGCATCTCCGGGTCGTCGGGAACGTCGATGTCGCCGATGCCGCGTCCGGCGATTGTTTGCAGCGATGCGATGTAGCGGCGGTAGACGCTGACCACGTTGCCGGCGAGTGGCCGCAGTTCGGCAGCGGTCTCCTGCACCTCCTCGAGGTAGTCGACCGAGGCCATGAGATAGGGGCGGTCATGGCTCAGTCCGGTGACCCGGAAACGGGTGGCGCCGGAGATCACAAGGTTGTAGCGGCCGTCGTCGAGGCGCTCCACCTCGCGCAATTGGGCCAGCGTTCCCACCATGAAGGGACGCGCCCGGCCGCCGGTCTCACGGCCGGATTCGATGGCGACAACGCCAAAGGACTCGCCCGATGCCTCGCAATCCCGCATCAGGCGGCGATAGCGCTCCTCGAAGATGTGGAGCGACATCGGCATGTGCGGAAAGAGGACGGACCCGAGCGGAAACAGCGGAATATCGACGGGCACTTGGTCAGTGTACGCGGCGCCCCCCGGCGAATCTTCGCCCGTGAGGGAATCGCCATGTCATGTCACGTCTGAGGCCGCATCATGGCGACCGTGCAGTTGCCGCATACCCATGGTGATCCCGAGCCGGAGAATCTCTTCCCGGCCACGACGCGCCAGCGCCCCTCTGTCAAACGGCGGATCCTGTGGACGCTGCGTACTCTTGCCACGCTTCTCGTCTTCCTGCTGTTCTTCGGCTATATCGGCGCCTCCCTCTACATGGCCGAGAACATTGGCGACGCGCCGCGCACGGTCCCACAGGTCCAGGCATCGATCGGCAGCCACTACGAGGACGTGCAGTTCCAGCCGCATGTGGATCACTTCATCATGCCGGGCTGGCTGTTCCACTCCTCCGCCCCCAACAAGGACCACAAGGCGGTCATCCTGGTCAACGGCTGGAAGGCGGTGCGCGACAACCCGCTGACTGTGGCGCTGGCCCATGACCTGCTTCTCGATTCACACGGCTTTGATGTGCTCCTCTTCGACACCCGGGGTACCGGCGGGGCAACCGGCGGGCGCGCCACTCTGGGGAACCTCGAGAGCCGTGACATCGAGGGGGCCGTCGACTTCATGGTGACCCGCGGCTACCCACAGAAACGGCTGGCGATTGTGGGCAACTCGGCGGGAGGGGCGGCGGCCATCATGGCCTCGGCGGATCTCCCCAATGTCGGCGCCATCGAGGCTGACAACAGCTTCGCCATCGTCAGGCCGCTGCTCGACGACGGCTGGCACAACGCCACGTACCTGCCGGGATCATCTGACTGGCTGGCGCTGCAATTCGGAAAGGCCCTCGACATCAATGCGTCACTGGCCCCGGTGGACGTCGTCAAGGGCCACCCCGAACGCGCCTACCTCTTCTTCCACGCGGCACAGGACACGTTCATCACCGTCGATCATGCGAATGCGCTGCGCGCCGCCTCTGCCAACCAGGCATCACGGCTGATCCTCATCAAAACGAGCCTGCACGCGGGGTCATACCTGGCCGATCCTGTTGCCTACCGCGCCGCGCTCATTCCCTTCCTGCTGTCGCAGTTCGCCGCCCACGGCGGCTGACTAGTCGCCCTGCTGCAGGCGCGCCCTCGCCTCCTGGGCCCATGCCTTGGCGGCCTCCATGTGGCGAAGGCCGCAGAGTGCCGTCAGCCCAGCGAAACGTGTGTGCTCGGAATCGAGATGCTCGACGATCATTTTCATGTGGGGCAGGCGCTCATCGACGGACGCCTCGTAAGCGTCGATAAGACGCAGCGCCGCATCGGTTCCCACCTGGCCCGCGAAAAACAACTTGACAAGGGCTGAACTGCGGAACCTGTCCTGCTCGGCAGTTGGGTCGTCCAACCAGGACTCAAGTGCCGCCTGGCCGGCATCGGTCAGAGAGTAGGAGCGCTTGTCGGGGAGTCGCTCCTGGGCAACGTCACTTCCCGTGACCAGGCCCATCTCCTCGAGACGTGCCAGCTCGCCGTACACCTGGCTTTTAGCGATGGGCCACATGTGCGCCACCGTGCGAGCGGCGAACGCGGCGAGCTCATATCCGGCCATGGGCCGCACACCGACGAGGCCGAGGACGACGTGTCCGGTCGTGGTCAGGCGATGTGCGGCCCCCCGGCTGCTCACGCCGCGGGGGTCTCGCTGGAGCGACCGGCGCAGGAGCCGTGCCAGTGGCCGCGGCCACCGCGGGCAACAAGCCCCATGGTCAGGATCCAGGCGGCGGCGAGGCCGGGGAAGACGGCGCCGGCAAGGCTTCCGTTCATCGCGTGATTGATCGCCACGGCTGCGAGTGCCACCCCAAAGAGGGTGAAGAAGATGCGGTTGATGGTCCGGGGATGCATGACAGAGGTCCTCCTTGCCGGGAGGGTCCCGGCGTCGTTGGACTCAGCATATAGACCAACTTATCCTAGGTCAAGTAGTCCTAGGACGGTTTGTCACAGGGTGCCGTGAACTAGGCAGCCTTGCCGCAGTTCTTGGCGTGCTTCATGACCCGCTCGCGCTTGGGCTCACCCGGCTGGCGCGAATGGCGGAAGGCGATCTCGACCGAGATCTCGTTCTGCCGCATCAGGTTGCCGCAAACGGGGCAACGCAGCTTGGTCATGATGTCCTTCTGGGAATTGACTCCCTTGGACTCTTTGATGTTGTTGGCCATCTCTCGCTCCGGACACTGGGCTTGGTCGAAGGCACCATTGTACGGATGACACCATCTCGTCCTACGATCGGCTCCCGATGCGCCGTACTCCTCTGCTTTTAGTGGTGATCAGCATGGCTGCCTGCGGCTCGCCGGGCGCGCTCACGGCATCCCAATCGCCCTCGCCGCCGCGCGTTTCGCAGACGCCCGACCCCTGCACTGCGCAGAACACTCAGCAGGGGGCTGTTAGGATTCGCGCTCATGACTGTGCGGGCACCAATGGTCGCAGCCCTTATCGCCCTCGCCGGCCTCTCGGCCTGCGGCGATGACACTCTGCCGACGCCGACGCCCACGCCGGTCGTCTGTCCGACGGCTACCACCGTGGTCAAGGGCGCGGATAACTTCTGCGATCAGGTAACGCTGACCAAGGACGCCAACGGCCTGCAGCACGGCGACTTCGTCGTTGGTATCGGCACCGCCGCGCAGAGCGGTGACGACCTCACAGTGAACTACACGGGTTGGCTGTCGTCGGGCAAGGAGTTCGACAGCTCTCGCGGCAAGCAGGCATTCTCCTTGTCGCTCGGATCTGGCGGCGTCATCAAGGGCTGGGATCTTGGGATCGTCGGCATGAAGGTCGGTGGCAAGCGTCGCCTTGTGATCCCGGCCGACCTGGCCTATGGCAACCAGGACAAGGGCGACATTCCACCCAACTCGGTTCTGGTGTTCGACATCGAACTGCTGACGGTCAATGCACCGGCGGCGACCCCGGCCGCCTCAGCGGCTGCGTCACCGAGTGCCAGCCCCGCCCCCTAGCGCTTGGTGGCGACGAAGAGTGCGAACGCGAGCGCGGCGCCTGCAACAAGCAGCAGCAGGGGCAGGCCGATGACGAAGAAGAGGTTGGGCGCTTCTGTGGCGAGCATCGGGGCCGAGCATAGCGCCGCCGCGCGCATTCGGGAACGGCTACTGTGACCGCCGTGGGCTCCGCCTCCCTGAACGCAGCGCGCCGCAGCGATGAGATCGACAGGACTGCCAATGGCAGCATGGTCGACCTCGTTGTCATCGGCGGCGGCATCACCGGCTGTGGCATCGCGCTGGACGCTGTGTCGCGAGGCCTGAACACCGTACTCATCGAGCGCCGCGACCTCGCCAACGGCACGTCGCGCTGGAGTTCGAAGCTGATCCACGGCGGACTGCGCTACCTGCGCCACCTCGAATTCAACGTAGCCTGGGAGTCGGCGCGCGAGCGTCAGATCCTGCTGCGCACCACGGCACCACACTTGGTGCGCGCCCTGCCGTTTCTGGTCCCCCTCAACGATGCGTGTACGGCCCCGCTCGGTCTCCTCAGTGAGGCCGGCATTCGCTTTGGCGACGTGCTCCGTCTCGGTGCCGGATCACGGCGCCGCGATCTGCCGCCGGCACGGCGCATCTCCCGCCACGAAGCTATTCGTCTGGCACCGGCCGTCGACAGGCCCGACCTGCGCGGAGCCATCCTCTTCTGGGACGGCCAGGTCGAGGACGACGCCCGCCTCGTCATCGGAATCGCGCGTACCGCCGCGGCCCACGGCGCCCGCATCCTCACCTACTGCGAGGCTGTCAAGGTGGCGCGCGGTGCCGTGACAGTGAGAGACACGCGCAGCGGCACCGACTTCACCATCAACACGCGCATGGTCATCAACGCCACCGGCGTCTGGGCAGGTGACATCGATCCCCAGGTGCATCTGGCGCCGTCCAAGGGTGTCCACCTCATCGTTCGCGACACCACACTCGGTTCGCCACGAGCCGCCGTCATCACCCCCGTCGAGGGTGAATCAGCGCGCTGGGTCGGAGCCACACCGGTGTCGGACGGCCGCGTCATTATCGGCCTCACCGACGATCCGCATCATGGCGCCGTCGGTGATGAACCGCCGGTGGAGATGTCGGAAGAGCGCTTCCTGTTGTCCGTTCTGTCGCAGGCATTGCGGCGCCCGGTGTCATCGGACGATGTCATCGGCCGTTTCGCCGGATTCCGCCCCCTTATCGCGGGGGGCACCGGATCCACAGCAGACCTGTCGCGTCATGACCGCGTCATCGACAACGCCGACTTGGGAATGACAACGATGGTCGGCGGCAAACTCACAACATATCGCGCCATGGCGCAGAAGGTTCTCGACCATGTCCTCGAGGCGCGTGGTGACAAGCGGCCCTGCCGCACCGCGACACTGCCTCTGGTCGGGGCTGCGCCGCGGGCCACGCTGGCCAAGCTTCGGGCTCCCGAGCGCCTGGTGCGCCGTTACGGCACCGAAGCGGGCGACGTCGCAGCCCTCGCCGACGGTGATGCGTCTCTGCTCGAGGCGATCGCTCCGGGCGTTCCTGGCCTCGGCGTGGAACTGCTCTTCGGTCTTCGTCATGAGGGCGCGATGACAGCGGCAGACCTCCTTGATCGCCGCCTCCGCCTCGGCTTGGTGCCGGAGGAGCGTGATGCAGCGCAAGCCGCCGCCGAGCGGCTGTTCGGTGAGGCAGCGGCATGACCGAGGCGATGCCTGCCGTCGCAGCTGTGGCCACGGGTGAACCGCGTGGTCCGGCACCGCCGATGCGCTGGTGGGGCTGGGGCGACAAGGACGGTGACCTGGCGCCTGCCGTTCTCGACGAACTGCGTTTGACGCTGGGTATTTCCGGCGAAGCGGTGAATCCTGTCATCGCGCTCGAGGACATCGAACTACCGGCGATCGCGCTGTCCGACGATGCGCGCGTTGCACTCAGCGCCGTTGCCACCGTGTACACGGACCGGCCCCAGCGCGTGGCGCACGCGGCAGGCAAGAGCTTTAGCGACCTGATACGTCTGCGCGCCGGCAAACCGCTGGCGGTGCCCGACGCCGTCGTCGTGCCCGCTGATGAAGCAGGCGTGGTTGCGGTTTTGGAGATCGCGTCGCGCCTCGGCATTGCGGTGATTCCGTTCGGCGGCGGTACGTCGGTCGTCGGTGGTGTCACCCCGTTGCGCGGCGAACATTCATCGGCGATCTCGCTGGATCTGGCACGCCTCACGTCCGTTACCGTCGACCACATCAACGGCGTGGCGCACCTTGGCGCCGGTCTGCGCGGCCCGGCCGCCGAATCCGCTCTGAACGATCTCGGACATACGTTGGGACATTTCCCGCAGTCCTTCGAGTACGCGTCGATAGGTGGGTTCGCTGCAACACGCTCTGCGGGCCAGGCGTCCACCGGGTACGGCCGATTCGACGAAATGGTGTGCGGCCTACGCTGTGTCACCCCGAGCGGGACGCTGGTTGTTCCCGTCATTCCGTCGACAGCGGCGGGACCATCGCTGCGACAGATGATCCTCGGCTCTGAAGGCACGCTCGGTGTCATTACCGAGGTATCCGTGCGCGTTCATCGCATTCCCGCAGTGCAGTGGTACGAGGGCTGGGCATTCGATTCGCTGGAGTCGGGACTGGCGGCTCTGCGCCGCCTTGCGCACCGTGAGGAACTCCCTGATGTCGCGCGCCTCTCCGATGAGGAAGAGACCCGCCTCAGTCTGCTGATGGCCGGATCCCAAGGTGCCCTGTTGCGGCGCTACCTCTCGCTTCGTGGACTCAATGATCCGTGTCTGTTGATCACCGGATGGGACGGCGACGCGCAATCGGTGAGCCGCCGCCGCGATCCCGTGCGCCGTCTGCTGCGCGCCCACGGTGCGATCTCACTGGGCAAGCGCCCCGGCGCCGCATGGCGCAAACATCGCTTCGACTCACCGTACCTGCGCGATCCCCTCATCGACCGCGGTGTGCTGGTGGAAACGCTGGAAACCGCTGCGACCTGGGAACGCCTTCACGGCTTGCGCCACGATGTCGTCGCAGCGTTGCAGCGGGAGCTGACAGTGGATGGCCGAACGCCACTTGTCGGTGCGCATGTGTCGCATGTCTACCCCGAAGGCGCCTCGCTCTACATCACAGCGATGGGTCTGCTCGGCCCCGACCCTGTGGCCACGTGGTCGCGTGCCAAGGCGGCCGCATGCGAAGTCCTCATGAGTTCGGGTGCCACGATCACGCACCACCACGCCGTCGGCACCGACCATGCCCCGTGGTTGGAGCGTGAAATCGGATCACGCGGTATAGCTGCGCTGCGCGCGCTGCGACGCGAGATGGATCCGCAGGGGATTCTCAATCCGGGGAAACTCACCGAGGGCTAGCTCCAACGGTGCTAGCATCCGGCCTCGATGAAGACCCGCCTGCTCCTCACCCTGACTGCCGCCGTCCTCGCCGCCGGCTGCGGTACTGCGGCGACCACCTCTACCGCACCGGGTTCGTCAGGGAATCCCTCGAGCGCGCCCTCCGGCGGCGCAACAGCTGCGCTTCCCGATCCCTGCACTCTGCTCACCAACCAGGAAGCGGCAACGCTGCTCGGTGCGACAGCCCCGCCGACTCCCTTCCCGGGCATCCCGAGCAAGCAGGCTCCCGAGTTCAATTCCTGCACATGGGGCAACTTCGGGGAGAACGAGGGAGTCGTCGGCATCATGGTGTCGCGCCCCTCAGGTGACGCGCATATTGACTACGCGCGCTTGCTCGCCAGCCAGGTCGAGGCCGGCACGCCGGTAGCGGTGGGCACCGATGGCAAGCAGCTGAATCACGGAATCATCCAGGGTGGCGGCGGCGTCGGCAAGAGCATCATCTTCAGCCAGCACGGCATCACAGTCCTGCTGGGCGCCGCCGTCTCGGCCGATGTGAGTGCCGCCGACCTTCTGACCATCGCAACGGCAGTGGCAGCGCGCGTCCCCTGACCGAGGTTGTTGCGCCGCCAGCCGGTTAGTGGCTGTTGCTACCCGTCTTTGGGTGGCGGGGTGCGCCGCCGCCGGAATACCACCAACAGGGCGGCCGCGATCACCGCAGTGAGCAGGGCTCGAAATCTACGCACGTCATACCTCCTGGCGTTGACCGGTTGTTGCCGAGTGTGACTCGTCGACCGCGGCAACGCCCGCAGCCGAGAGGAACTCGATCATCGGAACGAGAAGGTCGGGCCGCACACTGACGCGATCCCCGTCGGGCTGGACAGCAAGGATTCCGGCTTCCTGCAAACGCTCCAGGCGATGACGAGCATCGAGCTTCTCCGTATGCGTGAGCATGGCAAGTTTATCGACGGTGCACGGCTCATCGAGCAGATGGCGCACCAGCCGCAGACGGTCGGGATCGGCAAGGGCTCGCAAGAGATCGGCGGTCGGGCGCAGTTCGTCTGCCGACCTGCCGAGCATCTCGCGGGCTGCGCGCCAGGCGTCCTGTGGCCTGAGCGGCAGGTGTTTTCGGCTTACGTAACTCGTCTGCATGAGAGCCTCACCCACGGTGCCTCCCGCACCGCGCCGGGCGATCACTATGTACGCGACGCTGGGCACGGCGACGGCCGCCGCCGCGTCTATCCAACCGGCGCCGAGACCGATACCGAAGACGCGGCGGCCGACGGCGAACATTCCGGTCATGATGCTGGCCACGATGCCGAGATCGATCCCGGCGGCGATCAATGCGCGATAGGGCCGCGGCATGCGTGTCAAACCGGCGCCGTTGGAAGGTGGCGTGCGCCGGATCGCGAGGAAGCAACCGACCCCCATGACGATGAGAATCCCGCCTTGCAGGGCGAGCTTCTCGAGCTGATTGAAGAATCGCTCGACCGGCAGACCAACAAACGCGCCGAGTGTCACGAAGATGGCGACCCAGAGAATCGTCGAGGGCACCATGGCGGCAACGAATGTGCGGCGTCGTACGCGCACGGCTCCGGCGACCAGCGTCGTGTAGATGCGTAAACCCGGGATCAGGCGGGTGATCGCCACGCCAAGCCACCCACTGGAGCGGATGCGTGCCGAGACGCGCTCAAGGTTGCGCGTCTGATGCAGGCGTTTGGCCACCGCGGCGAGGCCGTGCTCACCAACAAGCCGGGCCCAGCTGAATCCGACCATTGAGCCGGCGAGGCACGAGACGATGGCCAGGGGCACAAACACCACCGGGTCGAGGCCGCCGGCGGCGATCAGCAGCCCGGCACCAAGGAGCACCAATTCGCCGGGCGCGAAGGGCAGCGGAACCCCTGCCTCTTCGGCGAACAGCAGGCCGCAGAGCAGAACCACTGCGACCACGCCGTGGAGGTCTTGGAGGAAGCTCATGCAGGTACCACCTATCGAGGGTACCCGGTGTACCCTCGGGCGCCGGGCGTCCGCGGCACAACTCACTCGCAATGCGCCGCACCGGCCGAGGGTCAGGGTCGGCGTGGCTGGTGTCGCCGGCTGACGGTGACGCCCAATATCGCGAGGACGGACAACAAGATAGAAAAAACTTCGGCACGGCCGACTTTGTGAAGACGCGGTTACAAATTGCTTTCGGCCCGGTCGCGGGGGGCCCTACGCATCCGATCTGCCTCAGGCAGATCGTATTCTTGAGCCCGAGGACGCCAGTGAAGCATCCGCTTTTCCACAGACCTAGTCGCCCTGCACAACAAAGAAGCTGCAATGGCCGAAAAAGAAGGTGCGACGACCGAAGTTGTCGTCGATGGGCTCGACCCAGATGAGGAGGACGCCCTTCCGTCTTCTTCGCGCTTGGCCTGGATCAAAGCGCGAAGGTTGCGCGTTGTCCCCAGCGCTTGGATCCTGACGCTCGGCATTCTCGTCAGCGGCTTTATCTACGCCCCCGGTGCAGCAATGGCCGTGCCGGCCGCGCCCGGGATGGCGGCGATGGGGGCGCAAGGGACGGCCGCGTCAGCCGCGCCCGGGATGGCGGCGATGGGGACGAGTGGCTCGATGGAAGTCGGCACAGCCACGCCCGAGGCCGTGACGCGGCTCGTCCTCCCGCTCACCCTGGTGATTGCCTTCCTTCTGCTCCTGCTGCCTTGGGAGCGGTTCTCAGCACGCGCGCAGGCGATCAGCGCCATGGTCGGTGTGGCAATGATGATTCCGCTTCAGCTCGGCGCACTGCCGTGGAGCCCACATCACGCTGTCGTGGTACTGATGCCAATCTTGTTCTTGGCATTACGTTCGCCGGGTAGATATCTCGCCGCGGGGTTGGTGTTATCGACCATCGCGTTGTGGATTCCTGTGGGCATGGGAATGCACGACTTCATGGACGTTATCGGCCACGGAGTGATCTACTGCGGCCTGATTATCGGGGTCGGCGTCACCGTCCACGCGCTCATCAAAAGGTTGCGTGGCCAGCAGCAATACATCATCAAGATGGCGCGCATCGACTTTCTCACCGGCGCGTGGAATCGCCGTGGCTGGCGCGAGGAACTGATTCGTGCCTTCTCGCGAGCAACGCGTGACGGGAGCCCCTTGACGATCGTGCTCGCTGACTTCGATCTCTTCAAGAGTTTCAATGATCGCCACGGGCACCAAGCAGGAGATGCGCTGCTCAAGCGCACCGTCACCGAGTGGTCGTCGTCGATTCGCGACACTGACTTCCTTTCGCGATGGGGCGGTGACGAGTTCGGATTTATCCTGCCGACGTGTAGTTCTGAACGGGCAGTCGAGGTAATCGAGCGCCTCAGCCGCGCTGTTCCCTATGGGCAGCGGGCAAGCTTCGGCTTCGCCACGTGGGACCGTGTGGAATCGGCGGACGAGGTCATTCGTCGCGCTGACGCGGCGCTCTACGAAGAGAAGAGCCGTCGTACACGCGAGATCGTGGAACTTGCGGCGACTCGATCTGCCGCAGGTTGATGTTTTCCGGGCCGTCTTCCGTGGGCGCCTGGCGCCTATGCGCCGATGAAAGGGAAGTGATCCCTGGCCAGAGCACTCTCAGTCATGTCCACACCCAAGGGCGCAGCCAGCGGTGCAGGAACTCCCCGACCGTTTCGCGCGTCGGGTCAACGTTGCTGCCAGTGGCGATCGCGGCGGTGGGGCATGCGGTGATCATCAGAAGACGATCTGACCCGCATTTCGTATTCGAAATTTGGTACCCCGTATCGGATTCGAACCGATGATCTCCGCCTTGAGAGGGCGGTGT
>JBEPVH010000017.1:0-11413 GCA_041691115.1 bacterium
CTACGACGACCGCGCATTCGACTCGATCATTCCGCTGCAGCGCTATTGGCAGCGCACGCGCCACCGCAATGTCCTTGAACTGATCGATGGTGAGGGCCCTGTCCTCGACGTCGGCTGCGGGTCAAGCCGCATCATCGCCTCGTTGCCGGAGGGATCGGTGGCGATCGACATCCTGCTGCCGAAGCTGCGCTATGCGCGCCGATTCGGCGTCGCCGCGGTCCATGCGTCGGGCTTCAGCCTTCCTTACGGCGACGCCTCGTTTCCCTGTGTGCTGTCATCCGAAGTCATCCAGCACGTTCCCAAGGATTCGTCCCTTATCAATGAGTTGTGCCGCGTGACCCAGCCCGGCGGCCGGCTTGTCATCGGTACGCCGGACCACAACAGCCGCCTCTGGACTGCGCTCGAGCCCGTCTACGGCAGGATCGCGCCGGGCAGCGACGCTGACGAACATATCGCCCGCTACACGCGGGCCGAACTGATTCGCATGATGCGCGGCAAGGGGTTCGACTTCGAGGACGAGCGCGACGTCCTCGGCGCCGAAATCATCCTCGCCTTCCGCAAGCGCATGGCCTGAGGCTTCGATGTTGGGATTCCTGCTTTCGAGACGCCGCACGGGACCTGTGCCGGCAATCCTTCTCGTCGCATCTCTCTGCGCCTGTGACCTGTCAAGCCCGACGCCAACGCCCGCGGCGACGGTGACTTTCAGCGTGGCGGTGGCGGGCAGCAGCATGTCCCCCCCAGGTCCCCTCAATGCAACCAAGGGTCAGACCATCACGCTGGCGGTGACGACGGACAAGGACGAGGAGATTCATCTCCACGGATTTGACCTTGCCTTCCACTGCAAGAAGGGCATCGCGGAGTCCAAGACATTCTCTGCCGATCGCACCGGAGCTTTTGAGATCGAAATCGAGGACACGTCGACAGCACTGGGCACACTCAACGTGAACCCGAGCTAACCAGAGAATATGCAACAGCTAGCCCACGGTTTCGGCGCGCGTTACGACCTGCCCGTACCGCTGGCGCTATACCTCGGAGCCGCCGCTGCGGTGATCGTGATCACCTTCGCCGGCGTGGCGACCCTTCTCCGCCCGCACGCACAGGGTCCGGAAGGACGGGGCGGAGTCTCCCTGACACGCATCGCCGTGATCGGCGCTGTTTTCCGCAGCCGAATCCCACGGATCGCCCTCGGCTTTGTTGGCGTCTTCGCTCTCGTGGCGACGATCGTCACCGGATATGCCGGTTTCACAGCACCCACATCCAACCCTGCCGAATACATCGTCTGGATCTACTTCTGGGCGGGCACGCTTGTCGTCGCGGCGATGATCGGCAACATCTACTCGCTTCTCAATCCGTGGAGCGCCCTGTACGACGCGGTGACGTGGTGTCTGCGGCGACAATCGCGCGGACTCGTTGCATACCGACAGGCCTGGTCGATCTGGCCCGCCGTCGCCGGCTACTCCGCATTCGCATGGTTTGAATTAGCGTCGGGTCAGTCGCAAATACCGGCGATGGTTGCCACCGCGACGGTGGTCTACACCGGCTACACCCTGCTGATGATGGTGGTGTTCGGGCGCACCACCTGGCTGACGTACGGCGAGACCTTCTCCGTGCTCTTCCGTCTTGTCGGCGCATTCGGCCCCGTGGCAATCGCGGCGTCGGGGATGTGCGCCATGTGCACCAGCAATTGCAGCCA
Source organism: bacterium (assembly GCA_041691115.1). Lineage (GTDB taxonomy): Bacteria > Chloroflexota > Dormibacteria > Aeolococcales > Aeolococcaceae > JBEPVH01. The sequence continues at coordinate 1,694 of JBEPVH010000017.1, forward strand.
GGCTCAGAGCCACTGCGTCGACTGCGAGGAGTGCTACAGGGCGGCGCCACGCGAGTCGCGCGACGTTGTCCTCCGGCCCTGGTCAACAGGTCTCCTCAGACTTCGCGACACTGGCTGGGCTGTCGTCGTCTTCATCATTCTCACCGTGTCGTCCCTCGCCTTCGACGGCATCACGGCGACGCCGCCGTGGCGGAGCTGGGTCTCAGAGCATCTCGATGCCGGACCGCGGGTCATCGCCACGGCAGGACTGCTCTGCGTCACTCTCGCCTTCCTCGCTGTCTTCGTGGTCACCGCTGAGCTTGTCCGCCGCATCACCGGTCTCACCGAACAACGGACTGTCGTCGCCGCCCTCTTTGCCTACACGCTGGTGCCCATCGCTCTGGTTTACAACGCCGCTCATAACTACAGTTACATCGTCGTCCAGAGCCAGGGCATCATTCCGCTGCTCGCCGACCCGCTGCAGAACGGCGCCAACCTGCTCCCCACCGGCGGCTATCTGACGTCGTTTGCGCTGGCGGATGCCCAGATCGTGTGGTACATCCAGATCGCTCTGATCGTCGGCGGTCACATGATCGCGGTCTACTTGGCCCACCGACGTGCACTGATCCTGACGGCGGAGCGACGGCGCGCCCTCGTGGGTCAGCTGCCGATGCTGTTGCTCATGGTGGCATACACCATGACGTCGCTGTGGATTCTCTCCCAGCCCATCACCGAGCGATGACGGCACACATCGTCACGTCTGCGGTGCCGTCGATCATTCTGTGGGCATCCGCTGTCGCGCTCGCCGTTGCCGTCTTGGTGCTCATCTTGGTACGTCGCCGCGGCTTGCGCCGCATGGCGTTGGTGCTGCTCGTGGCCGGTGGCGCCGGCGCTGCCGGAGGCTACATCGCTGCGACGCCTCCCCCATCGAATGGTCTGACCATTAGCTTCGTGTCGCCACACTCCGGGGCTGTCGTCGACACGCCGCTGGTCATCGAGGTGTGCGGACAGCAGAATGGATTGCGCGCCGATGTCCCCGGGACTGGACGCCTGCTCCTCGTGTCGATCGACGGCGTGCCGGGCGCGGAGTCGCCCATCGCCCGTACCGTCGTCGCGGTACCCGGTGGCGACCACGACATCACAGCCGAATTGATATCGAGCGACCACCGGGAATTGTCACCAGCGGTGACGGCGACGGTGCACGTGACGATTCATCACCTGGATTCCATCCCCGTGGCTGCCGCTCTCTGCGTCTGACCTAGGACAGGTGGGGATGCGGCACTGTCGCCGTGACACGCGGAGTTGATGCCGCCCACACCGCCGGATCGACCTCCTTGGGAGGCGCCTGGAATCCGGCCTTCTCATTGCCCTTGAGCGTACGGTTGTAGGCGCGCTCGCGAATCGCCGCATGCGGCGCGGGAATTCCCTGAATACCCATCTTGATGAGGATGGTGAAGGCGATATCCACGATCACGCCGGGCAGCAGACCTGCCAGAGCCAGCGGCGCGTAGACGATGAGACCGAACGGATTCGACGGCATTCCCTGATGCGAGAACTTGCCGGTCTTCGGCGTATCCAGGCCGAGCATGGTGCGCGCCGTCGTCGTCACGAAGTTCCGCGGACCGAAGACACTATCCAGGAGGTACAGCGTGGCGATTTCCTGCATCAGTACATTGGCTTCGAACTTCGCGGGAATGCGCTTGACTTCGGCACCCACGCGCTGCAGGAAGGAGCGTGTGGGTACAGGGGTGGTGAGTTGCGTGACGGGCGCCGGCAACGGTACCTGGTCGAAGTTGAAGCAGTCCCACATCGAGTCGACTTCGGCCTCACGCTTGGGATCCGTCGGTCGCAGTCCCAGGTACTCGGCGACAAACTTGGCGAGGCTGCGATGCGACTTCAGCCCGCCCATCTCCGACGAGCGGTAGCCTGGCTTGGCATACGGCGAGATGACGAGGCAGGGAACGCGGCGCCCCAGACGCTGCCAGCGATCCTGGTTCTGTGGCATGCGCTCCAACCGCGGAACGGGCAGATGGTCGTAATAGCCGCCCGAGTCGTCCCACGAGACGAATACCGCCGTCTTCTCCCAGAGCCCACCGTCGACGATGGCCTGAAGCTGCTCGGCGATCCACAGTTCACCGCTGTGTGCGGCATCCGGGGGCCCACCGTTGTCCTTGCCGCCACCGGCGAGCCACGACACGGTGGGCAGCTTGCCTTCGCGTGCGTCGGCAATAAATTCCCCGCGCGAGCGCATGTTGGGCGACTTGTTGAGCGCATGACCCGAGGGCAGCACTGTGCCGATGTTGTGGAAGCAGCTGTCGCCGTAGTTGATCCACGAGAAACCCGCTTCCTCGATCTGCTGCTGCACGGCGGGCGGCGTGATGGGCGGCGGAAGCTTCGGATCGTTGCGGAAGAAGCGGCCCGCCGCCTGAAGCAATTTCCACTGCTGGGGATTGTCGATCCATGCCTGCCGCGTACCGTCCGGCAGTTCCACGTCGGTGTCGCCCACCGCCGTCGACGCATGGTTGAAGTCCGAGGGACCGTCCTTCTCCGTGTGATATGTGTCACAGAGCGCGTAGGCGTCGCCCCACTCGCGCAGCAGCGGCACCTGTGTGCGCTGCAAACGCGAGTGGTACATGTTGAGTTCGGAATAACGCATCGACCACCAGCTGCCGTGCGTCGGTGTCGTCTTGTACGCGATCGCCGGGGGATCGGTGTCCAGCGGAATCGTGGTGTCGCCCAGACCGCCCTCGGCGTCGGCGAACAACGAGTCGTACGTGTGGTTCTCCTGCCAGAGAATCACGATGTGCTCGATGGGCACGCGGCGCGTGCTCGCGGCGACCGGCTGTGGCGCGGCGGCGCCGTCCCCCTCAGGCATTGATCCCCTCCCTGCTGTGCAGCGGGGGATCCTACCAAGAGTGGCGAGCGCGTCAGGGAACCGGGACGACCGTGAGGTCCACCCTGCCCCCGTCACTGAGGAAGGAGCCGAGTTCTTCCGCCTCGGCCAGCACGGCGCGCCGCTCCGGCGCCGTGAGCGCCCTCAGCGGGTGGACCGAGATGCGGCGGAGGCCTCCCTTCTCGCGAAGGGCACTCCAGCTGCCGGCGAACATGCCGTCAACGAGGAACGCCGGTTTGCCGATGAGCCCGGCGGTGGCAAGTCCCTGGGGAAAGATCCGGGTCCGGTCGGCGTGAGAGAGGAAGAGGTTGTCGTAGTCGGGAAGGAACCGCACCGGGGCGGCGACATCGTCAGCGATCTCTCCACCCGGCACATCGAAGAGTTCCTTGCCACGTTCATCGCGGTGGACGACCAGGCGCTCACGCATACCCTCCACCACCGGCCGCAGTGCCTGGACCCGTGACCACGCCTGCATGTCACTGACCGTCGCCGGCCCGAACGCAGCGAGGTACCGCAGAAGCGTGCCTTCGACATCGCCATCGGCCACCTCATCCCGTCCCAGCCACCGCGAAGCCACGGCATGCCGGGTAGCACCGGATTTGCCCCACAGTCCACGCGGCGGCACCTGCACGAGGGGCACAAGGTTGCGGATGGCGTAGGCCAAGCCTCGCGGGTCGTTGCCGGGGAAGAGGGGTTCCAGCAGCGGACCCAACTGAATCGGGGTCAGGGCACCGTCGCCAAGCGCATCCCGGCCGGCAGCCGCCACCGCTGCCAGGTCCGCACCGATGAGGCCGTCCCGCCAGGAGTTCTGGCGCAATTCACGGTCCATGACCTCCTGAAAGACCGGCCGCAGTTCCATGCAGTCAGCTGCCGTGACCAGGTGGATGGTGCCGCGCATGAGGACTGTGCGTACCACCTCCCGGGCGACCAAGGGCTCCGCCAGCAACGGCGGCGAGAAATCGGCGATCCGCGACCACAGCGCTGTGTACGGCGAGGCCGGAACCTGCGCCTGCATTCCGACAAGGTGTGTCAACACCAATGCCACGCCATCCGTTGTGCGCTCAAGCAATCGCTGGCGCAGGAGGAGGGTGCGGTTGAGCGCCCGGAGCGTCAGCGGGCGCGACCTGTCAGCACTCATCACGGGGCATCCTAGGCTGCTGTAACGGAGCGGCGATGGACGCGAAAATTGGGGTGCAGGTGCCCGAGCATCGTTCTGGAAGGCGCTCGCAGGCTTCGCAGGCAAGCGAGCGGCGCACGGAGGCCCCGGGTCCCTTGCCCGGGGCCTTTGACCGTTAAACGAGCGCCTCGGCCTCAGCTGCGATGGCCGCCACACAGGCTCGTGCCTCGGCAAGCGTCTCCGCGCCGTCCGCCTGCTTGGCGTCCCATTGGTGGGACCGCAGTACCAGGCAGCGCTGGATCAGTGGCGCCCACTGCGGGTAATACAGTGCCGCCCACTTCGCGGCGACCAACTTCGACACATCACTGTCCTCGCGCAATGAATGCAGGCCGCGAAACATCGTCAGAACGGCGTAGGCCTGTGACCCCGGCGAGGCGTCGTCACCCAGCCGTGCAGCGAAGCCCCGCATGTGACCTGCAACGGCGTCTCGGAACTCCGCCCGGGTGATTTCCGGCACAAGCTCGGTGACGGGTGGGCCAAAGAGTGCGACACCGTTGTGGCGCATGGGGTACCAACTCAGCACCCAGTCGCGGCCACCGCTGACGACGTGAAACGGCTCACCGGGTGAGATGACCGCCAACTCAATGGGCGCCTCGCGGAATGCCCGCATGGCATCTCGATGGACGTAGACGGCCTCAACCCGGCCCTCCCAGTCGGGGTACTCGGCTGCCACGGCGGTGTGCAGCGCTCCGAGCTCCGCGACCACATCACTGGGCTGCACCGTGAGGATCGCCACGAGGTCGGCGTCACTGACACCGTCGGTGAAGTCGCCGGTGACGATGGAGCCGCCGAGATAGAGCCCAGCAAGCCTGCCGCCGAGCACGGTGGCGAGTCGCTCAGTGAGCACCCCGATGATCGCGGGATACGGAGATGCCTGTGTCATGTGCGGCGCCCCCTCTGCCGGCTCGCGTAACCTCGCGCCCGCCGAACATCAACGCCGTAGGGATTATCGGACGGCCGCCCGGCACGGCAGTGACGGAGTTCTCAAGCCATGGCACACAACCACGACATCCTCGAAGAATCCGCGGCCCAAGGACGCGCTTTGCGCGACGCCATTCCCGAGGTCTACGCCGGCTACGCCAAGCTGCACGGAGCGGCCATGGGCGAGGGCGAGCTCTCGCGAAAGACCAAGGAACTCATCGCTCTGGCGATTGGCGCGACGCGCGAATGCGACGGCTGTATTGCCTCGCACGCCCGCGGCGCGTCCCGTCAAGGTGCTACCGCGGCCGAAGTGGCCGAGGCGATGGGCGTCGTCATCATGATGAACGGCGGTCCCGGCACTGTCTGGGGGCCGCGGGCGCACGCGGCATTCTTGGAGTTCAGCGACGCCGGATGATCCGGCGCGTGCCTACTTGAACGCGTCTTTGATCTTCTCGGTTGCCTGGGCGGCATCGGCCTTCTTGCGCTCGACCTTGCCTTCCATCTCAAGGTCGTCGTCGTCCTTGACCCTGCCTGCTACTTCTTTGGCCTTGCCTTCGACCTGGTCGGCAACGTTGCGAATCTTGTCGTCGGTACCCATTGGTGATCCTCCGTCCGTGTTGTGCGGCCTATCCATTCCACCAGAGGCGTACCCGATCGCGCTCGCCTCAACTCCGCCCGGCCCTGCGATTTCGTGATTTGATCCAGCCCGCAATGCCTGATGAAGCCGTCGTCGAACACATCAACGTGGGCAGACCGCGCACCGTCACCAATGGTGATCGCGAGGTCACCACGGCGATCTGGAAGGCTCCCGTCACGGGCCCCGTGGCTGTTCGCCACGACAACATCGACGGCGATGAGCAGGCCGACCTCGAGGTCCACGGCGGACCCGACAAGGCCATCTATGCCTACGCCGCCGAGGACGCCGAATGGTGGGAGGCGGAGCGGAGCGCCGTTCTGGGTGCCGGTGCCTTCGGTGAGAACCTCACAACGCGCGGTCTGGACGTCACAAACGCGCGAATCGGCGAACAGTGGGCCATCGGGACAACGCTGCTCCAGGTCGTGCAGCCGCGCCTCCCCTGCTCCAAACTGGCGCTGCGCATGGGCGATCCCTTGTTCGTCAAGGCGTTCACCAAAGCGCGCCGCCCCGGCGCCTACCTGCGCATCCTCGAGGAGGGCGAGATGACGCCCGGTGACGCCGTTCGTGTCGTCCATCGGCCGACGCACGACGTTTCGGTCGGTGTCGTCGCCGACGCGTACACCATCGACCGCACACTCCTGGCTCGCGTTCTGACGGCGGGAGATGACCTCACCATTGACTGGCAGGAGCGGATTCAGCGCCGCCTCGACAAGCAGTCCTAGCTGTTGGAGGCGGTGTCGGAGATGACGATGCCGACGATGGCGCCGAGCACCGCACCGACACCTGTCATACCGATGGCGGCGATGGTGTCGTAGTACGAGGACACATCGGCGTGGTCAGTGGTGACCCACGTGTAGCGGAAGACCTCGTAGACCGCCTCACCTGTCATCGCCAGCCCCACGGCCACGATCGCCAGGAGCCACCATTGGGAAACCCAGCGACGGAAGACCATGCCCGCGGCTCCGGCGAGGATTGCCCCACCAATAACGTGGGGAGCCGAAGCCAGCCAGTCGGGATGCATCGGGGCAGGGTACCCGCCGCAGCCGATCCCGGGTTTGTCCCCTCAATGTCCGCGGATCGGTGGGATAACGGAGACACGGCGCGACGATCAGTCAGCGCGCCACGAGATGGGATGGGACGATGGCAACAGAGCGCGCTCTCAAACGCCGCACAGTCGGTAAGACGGTCGGCGACACGGTTGGCAGCACCTTCGAAACGCTGGTCAACCCCGATGCATCGACAACCAAGCGCGTCGGAGCCGGAACGGCTGTAGCCGTCGGATCCGCTGCAACCCTTGGCGGCGGCATCATCGGAATTGAGGAATTCACCCGCCACGCCGGTCCGCTGATCGGCCAGGCATGGGGCAGCACCCCGATCGAACTGATCGCCGGTGGCGTTTCCGTTGCCGCCGCCGTGGGTTTCTCGCTGTACAACGTCAACAGTTCATACGACGGCGAACAGCGCTACTCCTCAGACCAGCAGAAGGCCACCAGCGTCGGAGTCCCGTTCCGCAACTTCCTGCGTGGCACCGCCGCGGTGACCCTGACGGTTGCCGGAGCAGGCGCACTTCTCGCCGGAGGTTTGGATCACATGTCGCTCCTTGGATTGGCGAACGCGCCGGGTGCGGCCCACGTCCTCGGATGGGGTGTCGACGCCCTGGTGCCCGCGGGCATCGTGGCAGCGGTCACAGCCAAGGGATGGAGCCACCGCGTGAATCGCCAACTCGGCCCGGCCGCGCATCAGCTCTCGGAGTAATCCGGAGCCCGTTCAGCGGGCTGTGTAGTGCATGAAGCTTGCCGCGCGCATCAGTGCGCCGGCATGCTCATCCGCTTCGCGTTCGCGACGCATCCACTCGGCCTCCATCGCTGCAACAACCGCAGGGTCCATCGGCGTACCCGCGGGTCCTGACACGGGTCCGTGCACATCGAGTGGTCCAAGCGACGCGATGATCCACGGCTGTGCCCGCGGACCCACCGCACGCTGCATGCGCAATTCCTGGGTCCATGCCAAGAGCTCATCAGATCCTGCGACAAGCGCGTCGTCGCCCCCAAGCTCTTTGAAACTCGATACCGCATCGACCCACACCGTTATCGCGGCAGGTGATTCGGCATCATGCACCACGGCATGGACAACATCAAACGATCCGTGCACGCGACGCGTCCCGTGCTGCGCGAGGTCGCGACAAATCGCTGCCAGCTCCTGCAACAGCGAATCACTGACGTACCCCCGAACCCGTTCCGGCGCTCCCAGCGAAATCGCGGCTTCAAGATGTGCCAGCGCATCGCGCGCCGCCACCAGGACCTCATGACGATTGAAGTCGCCCGCCGCCTCAAAGGCGGTGAGCTGCTGGTCCAACGAATCCTCGATGGTCACAGGACCGGACGATATCCCAAGCTGGGCGGATCAAACGCTAGAGGTGAAACCCGAAGCCATGGCGGGCTCGCGATTCACGGTGCGGCGCCAAGGCCTCGATGACGCGGGAATATGCCGGCTCTTCACCCAGGTCGATGCCCTTGCCACGCAACTCTGTAAGGATCGATTCCGGAAAACGCAGTCCGTGTGACGAAGCGCCGCTCCACACCATGGGCTGGAAATCGACCCGCTTGCCAAGCGGCGACAGCGTGTAGATCGCCACATCAAACGGCGAATCCGGGCCGTCCGAATGCATGCCGTAATCCGCAAGCTCGGCGGTTAGGCCTGCCGCCTCAACAGCGTCAGGAACGCCAATAAGCCTGTTCGACTCGAAGCCGCGCCGGCCGCTCTCCATCACGAAAAGCGAGTAGCGCGCACCCCGAATAGTGTCAACGGTGTTGTCGAAGGCGCCGTAGAACCCGTAGGCGTCGCCCTTTTGCATCGCCAGACCCGCAGCCGCGATGACACTGGCCCGCGACGATCCAGCGGGCGACTGGTTGCGCACCAGGGCGCCCAATGCGGACAGGACGTCGGCTCCGTGCACATTCTGCTGCTCGCACAAGCGCCACATCTCGGCGACGGCAGCGTCGTACGCGTCGCGCTCGCGGCGCCAGAGAAACGGATCGGGCGCGTAATGCGGCGTCGCGACGGGCTCGCGGTGCTCGACCGTCAGCCCTCGCAGGCTCGGATACTTGGCAGCCATGTTCCCCTCCCCCGTCTCTCGGACTGTGAACCGAGCCTAGACACCTCACTCGGACATTTCACGGACGGAGGGGCGGACGATGATCGCTAGAGTCGGCCCAATGGGTACGAATAGGCCGCCGATTCAGGGGCTGGCGTTGCGCCTCGCCGGGCCGGACGATGCCTCAGCGGTGTCGGGCCTGCTGCAGGAGCGCGCCCGATGGCTGCTGGCCCGCGGCATCAACCAATGGCGCGAAGAGTGGTTCAGTGAAGAGTGGGCGAATGGCCATATCCAGGCCGGGACGATGTACATAGCCGAAGTCGACGGTGCCCCCGCCGGAACGTTGAGGCTCATCTGGGAGGACCCTGGAATCTGGGGGGAGCGACCGGCAGATGCGGGCTACGTTCATTCGCTCTCGGCGTCCCCCGACCACCCCGGCCTCGGCAGACAGATGCTCAATTAGGCAGGTGGCCGCGCCGCTGCGGAAGGCCGCGAATTCCTGCGTCTCGACTGCTGGTCCGGCAACGCACCTCTGCGCGCCCACTACGAATCACTCGGTTTCACCCACCAGGGTGACGTCGAACAGCACGGCGTCTACGACCGCAACGAGCGCTGGTTCGTCAGCCGCTACGAACGCAACTCGGCGAGCTAGAGGGTCTCAGCATGTTCACGTCCATCTCGCCGCTCGTGTGGATCGCCGTCGCTGTGATCGTGATCATCGTGGTGCTCTGGATCTCACCGCGACCTCGCGGGAATGTCTTCGATGTCCTCCAACTCGGCAGCTGTCTCGGGGACGTCATCGGCTGCTTCACCATCTCACTGGCTGTCATCGTCACCGCCGGAACTACATTGATCGCAACCCTGAGCAGGATCCTGTGACAGTCGACGAGTACGTGACCACAAAGATCAATCCGGAACTACACGAGGCTGCGAACGCACTGCGGGCCGTGGTTCGCGATTGCGCGCCGTCGTCGGAAGAGGCGGTCAGCTACGCCATGATCGTCTTCCGCGTGGGTAAG
>JBEPVH010000018.1:0-11351 GCA_041691115.1 bacterium
GACGATGGTCAGATCCTCGCCCTTGGCGGGAGCCGAGATGATGACCTTCTTGGCACCAGCATCGATGTGGCCACGCGCCTTGTCGGCGACGGTGAAGAAGCCCGTCGACTCGACGACGATGTCGACGCCGAGGTCGCCCCAGGGCAGGCGCTGCGGGTCGCGCTCGGAGAGCACCTGGATGCGCTTGCCGTCGACGACAAGTGTGTCGCCATCAACGGAGACGTCGCCGGGGAAGCGCCCCAGAATCGTGTCGTGCTTGAGCAGGTGCGCCAGCGTCGTGGGATTTGTCAGGTCGTTGACCGCGACGATCTCGCAGTCCGCCTGGCGTGTGATGGCGGCACGGAAAACGTTGCGTCCGATGCGGCCGAAGCCATTGATACCGACCTTGACCGTCATGACGCGACCGCCTCCTGTTGAATACTGGGGTTGCCCGGCGCGAACTCAGATCGCGGAGGCCCGCCGAGGGTAGCAACCGGACCTCCGCCGACGTCGCGCCTCAGAGGCCGGCGGCGAGTGTCATGAGGCGACTGAGGCGGCCGGCCATGGCAGGGCGGCTGCATCCGGCTTCCTTGGCCAGGCGCGAGAGCGGCTCGTCCTGGAGACGCAGGCGCAGTTCGGCGGCCTCGAGCAGCGCCGGAGGCAGCGCTTCCCAGCGGCCGCCGTCCGAGCGCAACGCCTTGATGGCAATCACCTGGCGGACCGCAGCGGTCACCGTGCGCCCCAGGTTGGCAGTCTCGGCGTTGAGGCGGCGATTGACGCCGGCGCGAACCTCACGAACCACCCTCCCCTCTTCGAATTCGAGGCGGCCTGCCTGCGCACCGATGCAGGAGAGCAGTCCAGCGACGGAGTCGGCGGTTCGCGCCAGCAGCAGGTGCTGACCGCGGCGCAGTGCCGTGCGTGTCTCGATCTCGAGGACTGCAGCATCAGCCTCGAGGACGGCAGCACCGACAGCAGTGGCGCAGTCGATCTCGAGGTGTGGCGCGGAATCCGGTTTATTGACGCGCCCTGCGACCAGGAACGCACCACGCAGCCGCGAGCGGCGGCAGCACAGGTTCAGCGACGCCTTGAGGCGCGCCGGTACTCGTCCTGTCTCCAGGTGGTAATGCACACGCCGCGCCTCGGGCCGGCGCTCGACGTGGGCCTCAACCCCCGCGGCGTGGAGGACGGCGAGTGCCGCGCGTGCCGAGACCAGGCGCGTGGTGACGATGTCGGACGACGACACCGAAGCCAGACGCATGCCCTCGATGGCCGCTGCCCTGCAGTGGTCAAGGAGCGGTGGGTGCGGCGCCAGTTCCGCAAGAATGCGCGACGTAAACGATCCGGCCTGCACGTCGCGTCAGCGGGGATCGGGACGCTCGACGTCGCGATGATGCACATCGGTCTCATGACCGGCGGCGCGGAGGATGTCGGCAAGTGCCGTTGACACTGCTACCGAGCGGTGCCTGCCGCCGGTGCAACCGACGGCGATGTGTAGTGCAGTACGGCGATGTTCGATGCACCGCTCGACGGTCCACGTCAGGAGATCGCCGGCACGCTTGAGGAACTCAACGGTCTCGGGAGCATCGAGGACGTAGCGCCGTACGGGCTCATCGCGGCCATTCATCGGCCGGAGTTCTTCAACCCAGAAGGGGTTGGGCAGGAAGCGGACGTCGAACACCCAGTCGGCCTCGCGTTCGGCGCCGTACTTGAAGCCGAAAGACGAAACCGTGCAGCGGAACGTTGTCTCTCGCGGCGTGGCCACAAGGTCGACGAGGCGTGCCCCCAGGGCGGCGGCATCAATGTCCGACGTGTCGACGACGATATCGGCGGCGCCACGCAGGGCTTCGAGGGCACGTCGCTCATCGGCGATTCGTGCGGGGATGTTGCCCGCGGCGGCGCGGGGATGCGGTGCTGTGGAATCGGCGAGGCGACGTGCCAACACCTCGTCGCGGCAATCCAGGAAGACCACTCGGGCACCCTCAGGGATCGTGAGTTCAGCAACCGCCTCGCCCTGCCGGGTGTCGACGACGGCGACGCGAGGCGTTCCGTTGAGTGTCGAGAAACCGGGCAGCAGTTCAACAGGCAGGTTGTCGACGGCATCAACACCGGCAGCCGCCAGGGCGGCTAGTGCTGTGCGCTTACCGGCCCCGCTCATGCCGGTGATGATCCATACACCGGAACTCACCAGGTCAGTTTAGGGTCAGAGCAGTTCCTTGAGCCGCAGCGCCAGCGAGCGCGGGATGCCGGGCAACGCCTCGATCTCCTCAAGAGTCGCCTCCTTGATCCCCTCCAGGGAGCCGAATTGACGCAGCAGCGTGCGCTTGCGCGCGGGGCCGAGGCCAGGAACCACGTCGAGCTTGGACTTGAGTGCCGTCTTGGTCCGCTTGGCCCGGTGCCGGGTGATGGCGAAACGGTGCGCCTCGTCACGGATGCGCTGAACCAGGAACAGCGTCGGTGATTCGTCTGAGATGAGAACCGGCCTGCTCTTGCCGGGAAGGAAGATCTCCTCCTTCTTCTTGGCGAGACCGACGATGGCGACATTCTCAAGCCCGGCGGCGACGAGGACACCGTGTGCAGCGCTGAGCTGACCCTTGCCGCCGTCAATGATCACCAGGTCGGGAAGGACGCCGAACGAGTCGTCGCGGCGGGCAGAGGCCGAGCGCGCCGGGGATTCGCGGTCGTTGCCACCGTTGGCACCGTCGGGATCATCAACCGGCACTGCATCGCCGGCTCGCTCGCCGAGATAGCGGGTGAAACGGCGGCGCAGCGTCTCCTCCATCGACTTGAAGTCATCGCTGCCTTCGACGGTGCGGATGCCGAAATGGCGGTAGTGGGCGGGGCGCGGCCTGCCGTCCTCGAACACCACCATCGAACCGACGGAGTTGGTACCCATGGTGTTGCTGATGTCGTAGCACTCAATGCGCTGTGGTGGCGCTTCGAGTCCGAGGCGTGCGGCCAGGTCATCGAGAAGCGCACCGGTACGTTCAGCATCGAAGTCCTCCACGATGCGGCGCTGCCTCAGCGATGCATCGGCAGTCTGCCGCGCCTGGTCGATGAGGCCACGCCCCCGGCCCCGCGCTGGCACACGGATCTCGACGGGACCGCCGCGCTGTTCGCTGAGGAATTCGGCGAGGACGTCGGTCTCGTCGAGCGGCGCCGACACCAGCACGGTGCGCGGCACTGTCGCGGCCGAGCCGTAGTACTGCGCGACGAACGACGTCAGGCATGCCGAATCGCCGAGGTCTGCCGCACCTTCCAACTCGTGGGTCTCCATTCCTGTGACGCGGCCCTGGCGCACCGCCAGCACCGCCACCATGGCCCGCCCTGCGTTGATGACCACCGACACCACATCCTCGTCGGTGGTATGGCCGGCGACCATCTTCTGGCGCTCCGCCAGGCGGTTCATCGCCTTGAGCCTGTCGCGCTGCCGTGCCGCCTGCTCGAAGTCCAGGCGTTCGGCTGCGTCCTCCATCTGCGCCTTCAATTGCTTCTCCACCGCAGTGGAATCGCCGTGCATGAAGAGGTCGACCTGGTTGAGCAATCCCGCGTAGGCCTCCTCGTCGATGCGCGCCTCGCAGGGACCGCTGCAACGCTTGATGTGATAGTCCAGGCATACCTTGCCACGACTGAAGATCTCGTCACTGCAGGTGCGGAACGGGAAGATGGTGCGCAGCGAACGCACCGTGGTGCGCAACGCCTGGGCATTCGTATACGGGCCGAAGTAGCGGGCTCCGTCGCGGGCGATCCTCCGTGAGTAATACGGCCGCGGAAACTCGGCGGCGCGTTCCGCCTTCTCGCCACCACGCTTGCGTCGTGGTGCCTCGCGCGCTGTGCCCGGCGCATGGGCGTCGTCGGCGCCGGGCCGAGGAATCTTCAGATAGAGGTAGTTCTTGTCGTCCTTGAGACGGATGTTGAATCGCGGGCGATGCCGCTTGATCAGCGTGTTCTCGAGGATCAGCGCCTCGCGTTCATTGGCACAGGCGAGGACCTCGAAGTCGAAGACCCTCTCGACCATGTGGCGGGTGTGCGCCGCGAGGGTGTCCATACCTGTGAAGTAGGACCGCAACCTGTCGCGCAGACGTGCGGCCTTGCCCACATAGATGACCCGGGCAGCGCTGTCCCGCATCACATAGACGCCCGGAGTGTCCGGAGCCGCGCGCAAGCGAGCCTTGAGCATGTCCGGCTTGTCGATCAGACGAAGGGAAGTGTCCGCCACAAGGGGAAACTGTATTCCCCGGCCCCCGATCTAGCGCGGCTTCTGGGTGGCGGCGAATCCCTCGGCGAGCGCAGCGGCAGCCTCGGTGTAGGCCTGCTGGGTTGCCTTGTTGAGCAACTCCCAGCGGGGCGGTCCACCGGACGCCAGGTGGCGGTCGTAAGGGACGCGGATGACCGAGCGGACACGCTTCTTGAAGTGCTTCTCAAGGGCTCCGACATCGACGAGGCCGTCCTTGCGCACGTTGTTGAGGAGGACCACCGCGTTGCGTGCCTTCTCGGGCGAGCGGCGCTCGATGAAGTCAAGGGTGAACGAGGCGACGCGGCCGGCATCGACAGACGGCGAGGCCACGATGACCAGTTCATTGGCCATCTTGAGAATTCCCTGCGTCGCCGAGTCGAGAAGACCGGTGCCGAGGTCGCAGAGGATGACCGAGTAGTAGCGCTCAAGGACGTCGATGGCGCGGGCGTAGTCGGCCTCGCCGAGCGCCTGCGAAATCGCGGGATCAAGCTCGGATGCCAGAACCTCGAGTCGCGACGGCGCCTGCGATGTCAGAGCGCGGACGTCGGAGTAGCGCTCGATGCGCGATGCATGACGCAGCAGATCCGACAGTGTCGCCTCGGTCTCACGCTCCACGCGCCAGGCGAGCGAGCCGGCATCGGGGTTGGCGTCGACGGCGATGATGCGGTCGAGGCGGTGCATCGCCAGTGCGGTACCGCAGAGGATGGTGGCTGTGGTCTTGCCGACACCGCCCTTGCCCGAGGCGACGGCGATGCGCTGGCAGGAGTTGATGCGCGCCTGAATGCGCTTGACGAGGATGCGCTGATGCACCTCGGCAGCCGAGGGATTCGGCGTGATGGCACCGCGCGTGACGCGCCAGATGCCGCGACGCCAGCCGGTTGCCGGTGGAACCTTCTCGGTGGGCAGGAATTGATCGCCGTTGAAGTCGGTGACCGTCGCGCTGTTGCCGACGGCGCGACGCGGCGCTGCGGCAGGAACCGATGCCTCGGGCGCCACGGTGAGGGCGAGCGTCGACGTCGGCGTCGCACCGGCTTCGACCAGCGGCCAGTCCACGGAACGCCCGGACTGCTCGATGACAGGACGACGAGTCCCGGTGACGGTGACGGTCGGTTCAGGGCGCCGGGGTGTGGTGACCCCCTTGCCGGAGCTTGTGTTGCTCATGAGCCGCCGAATGCTATCGGCTGGACACGGACAGCCGACGGACAATTGCCCCGTACACTGAGGGGATATGACTGCTCCGGCCAATGAAAACCCCTCTCTGGGCGGTGACCTTGAGGTTCAGGTGTCGCATGCCCACGCCGCGGCACTGAGGGAATCGGGCGCCAAGAGCGAGTTCATCACGGCCATGAGCCACGAGCTGCGAACCCCGCTCAACGCGATGCTGGGATTCGCCGAACTGATCCAGTTGTCTGGCGCTGAGGCGCCTGTTTCCGAATACGCGGATGCCATTCTCAAGGCAGGGAATCATCTGGTCGGCATCCTCAACGACGTCCTCGACCTGTCACGCATCGAGGCGGGACGGCTGGCCCTGCACCTGGAGCCGGTGCCCGTCGCGGAGATCGTTGAGGAGGTCTCGGCACTGCTCCGGCCTCTCGCCGCCTCGCGCTCCATCACCGTGACCGTCGGTTCGGGTTTGGACGGCCGCCACGTGCGCGCCGACAGGCAACGCCTAGGCCAGGTGCTCGTCAACATCCTCGCCAACGCCATCAAATACAACAGCGACGGCGGCAGTGTCACGATCGACGGCGCCGCCGGACCCGACGGCACCCTTCGAATCGAAATCACCGACACCGGACCGGGCATCGACAACGCCGAGTCGATCCGCCTGTTCCAGCCCTTCGAACGACTGGGCTCGGCAGGCCGTGTCGAGGGCACGGGTCTCGGCCTGGCACTGTCGCAGCGCCTCATCGAGGCCATGAACGGACGCATCGGGGTGCGCAGCAGTCGCGGTAACGGCGCCACCTTCTGGCTGGAACTCGATGTAGTGCAGGCACCGCGCGAGGGAGCGGCACCGCCCGCCCCGGCATCAGATCTCATGCGAGCCGACACGCCGCCACGCACGATCCTCTATATCGAGGACACCGAGTCCAACATCCGTCTGGTGGCGCGCATGCTCGACATGCGCCCCTCGGTGACATTGGTGACCGCCGTCAACGGAACGGACGGCATCGCGGCGGCACACGAACACATGCCCGACCTCATCCTCCTCGACATGCACCTGCCCGACATCGATGGGCTGGATGTGCTCAGCGCTCTGCGTGAGGATTCGGCGACGTCATCCATCCCCATCGCGGCGCTGTCCGCCGATGCCACGCAGCAGCGCATCGATGCGGCTCTCGCTGGCGGGGCCATCACGTACATCACCAAGCCGGTGCCGGTGAAGGTGTTCCTCGCACGAGTGGATGAGTTGCTCGGACGGACGCCTACGCGCTCTCGAGTCTCGCCAACTCCGCTGTGAATTCGGCCTCGTCGAGGATGCGCACGCCGAGGCGCTGAGCCTTCTCGAACTTGCTGCCTGGCGCGTCGCCAACAATGACGGCGGCGGTCTTCTTGCTCACTGATGAGCCGGGCGTGCCGCCAAGCGCCTGAATCCGTTCCTCGGCAGCCTGTCGCGTCATGCCCTGAAGGGTGCCGGTGAGAACCCAGGTCTGCCCCGACAGAGGTCCATCCACGCCGGTCGCCGCATCCTCGGGCGCGACTCCTGCAGCAGCCAGACGTGCCAGCAGTTCTCGTGTTTCGGCCGATGCCAGCCAGCCGGCGATCTCGCGGGCCACCACTTCGCCGATGCCGTCGACGGCGCGCAGATCGTCCTCGGAAGCGTTGACGAAACGTGCCAGCGAACCGAACGCTTTTGCCAGGTCAGTGGCCGTGCGCTCGCCGACGTGGCGAATGCCCAGCCCGTTGATGTAGCGATGCAGCGGCGGGGTGCGCCGTGCCGCGATGGCATCGACCACCTTGGCCGCCGAGCGCTCGGCGAATCCGTCGAGCGTGAGCAGTTGTGCAGGGGTGACGCGGAAGAGATCCGACGGGTCGGCGACAAATCCGGCATCGACAAGCTGGTTGATGATCGAGTCGCCCAGGCCCTCGATGTTGAGGCAACCGCGCGATGCGAAATGCCGCAGTCGTTCACGGCGCTGAGCCGGGCAGAGCGGGTTGACGCAGCGGCGCACCACCTCGTCGTCCTCGCGGATCAGGTCGGTGGAACACTCGGGACAGGCGCCTGGCATTGCCCACGCCGACGCACGGCCGGGCCGCTCCGGATCGATAACACGGACGATCTCGGGAATGACGTCGCCTGCCTTGTGCAGCACCACGCGATCACCGATGCGCACGTCCTTGCGCGCCACCTCATCCTCGTTGTGCAACGTGCAGCGGCGCACCGTCGAACCGGCGACCAGCACAGGCTCAAGTGCCGCGACAGGCGTCGCCGCCCCGGTGCGACCGATCTGGATATGGATGTCGAGAACCGTAGTCTCCACCTCCTCGGGCGGAAACTTGTACGCGACAGCCCAGCGCGGCGACCGCGATACGGCGCCAAGTTCTTCCTGAGCCGCGCGCGAGTCCACCTTGATGACAACGCCGTCGGTGCCGTAGTCCAGTTGATGGCGGCGCTCGCGCCAGTGATCCAGGAACGCATCGACACCGCCGCCATCGGGGACGACCGCATAGTGCGGATTGGTGCGGAATCCCATCGCTTTGAGAAGCTCCAGTACCTCGCTCTGCGTCGTCGCCGTTGCCGGCGGGTCGAGGTGATACATGAAGGTGGAGAGCCCGCGGCTTGCCGTCACCGACGGATCCAGTTGGCGCACGGCACCGGCGGCAGCATTCCGCGGGTTGGCATAGGTCGGCTTGCCGGCCTCATCCAGCCGGGCGTTGAGTGCTGCGAAGGCAGGCTTCGGCAGATACACCTCGCCGCGGACTTCGAACTCGTCAGGAACACCGTCGGGGATGTTCGCCAGCGTCACCGGGACCGAGCGGATGGTGCGAACGTTGGCAGTCACATCCTCGCCCTCGACACCGTCGCCGCGGGTGGCGGCGCGCACCAACTGGCCACCTGAATAGGTCAGTGACATCGCCAGCCCGTCGATCTTCAGCTCGCAGCAGTAGGCGCCTGCGTGGGGAGCATCACGCTCCACGCGCTTGATGAAGGCCGCGACATCGTCGCCGGAGAAGGCGTTCCCCAGCGAGAGCATCTGCGTGCGGTGTCGCACCTTGGAGAAGCTGTCGAGCGGAGCGCCACCGACGCGCTGCGTCGGCGAGTCCGGGGTCACCAGAGCCGGATGCGCCTCCTCGAGAGCAACGAGCTCAGCGAAGAGCTTGTCGTACTCGTGGTCCTCGATCTGGGGCGTGTCGAGGACGTGGTACAGCCGCGAGTGATGCTCGAGGATCGTCCGCAGTTCGGCGGCCCGCTCAGCGACGGCGCCGGGCACGGTCTGGGTGGCCATGCCCCGAATGTATCGGCAAGCGCCACGGCGGCGCGCGCTATGCAATCGCCATACTGCGCGGCCGCCCACCGCCTGTCGCGGTGGAAACGTGAGAGGGGAAACAATGGAACAGCAGGGAATGGGCGCGTTGCCCCCCGAGTGGGTTGAACTCGCCGAGAAGTGCGCCGCCGATGCCGCAGCGCAGACCGGCGTGCCGGCCGCCGACTGGCGGACCACCATCGTCGAACCCGTGACCTGGGGCGACGCATCGCTTGGCTTGCCCGAGAAGGGCATGGGCTACGCCGCCGTGATGATGCCGGGCTACCGCATCGTCATCGAGGCCGGTGGCGCGACCAGGACGTACCACACGTCGCGAACGACGGTGAAGTTCGCCGATCCCAGCCGCAACACCATCAACATCAATCGGCCGGGACGCCCCGACACGGGCGGCGCCACCAGCCTCGGTTTCTAGATCAGACGGTTCTTGGGAGGGGATTCAATGGAACAGCACGGCCTCGGCGCACTGCCACCGGAGTGGGTGGAACTTGCAGAGAAGGCCTCGGCGGATGCCGAGCAGCGGACCGGCGTTGCCGCAGCGGACTGGCGCGTCAAGGAGGTCACTCCTGTGACCTGGCGTGACGGCTCGCTCGGCGCACCCGAGCCCGGCCATATGTACACGATGGCACTCGTGCCCGGGTTCCGCATCGTCCTCGAGAACAATGGACGGGAGATGCGCTACCACACGTCGCGCGCCCACGTGAAGTTCGTCGCACCCGGCCTCGACAGTCCTGGACGGGGCAGCCTCGGCCTCTAGTCGAAGTGATGGCGGGCGGCACTGCATGCCGTCCGCTGTTACGCGGGCCGGATCGCTGAATCGGCCACCAGGAAGATCTTCAGTCCGACACCGTCGAACTTAATGACTACCTCTTCGCCACCGGCGGTCATCGTGCTCTTGAGGACGGTTCCCTCCCCGAACTTGGGATGAACCACGCGTTTGCCGCCGGCGTATTGCTGCGGTGCCACCTCAACGGGATTGGGTCGCGCGGCGTGCGCGTAGGTGGCCTGCCGGACGGCTCCCGGAGCACGCGGATCCATGGTCGCGCCACCGACGCCTCCACGGCGGACGATGTCCAGCATCTCCTCCGGAATCTCCCGCAGGAAACGTGAAGCCTCGGCCATCTTCGGAGTGCCGTAGAGATGGCGCCGGAACGCGTGCATCAAATAGAGCTTGCGTTCGGCGCGGGTGACACCCACATAGGTGAGGCGGCGTTCCTCGGATATGCCCGATTCACCCTCCTCCATGGCTCGCACGTGCGGAAGCAGCCCCTCTTCCATGCCGGCAAGAAACACGACGCCGAATTCCAGTCCCTTGACCGCGTGCAGCGTGATGAGAGTGACACCCGACTTGGTCTCGTCGAGCGTGTCGACATCGCTCACGAGGGCGACGTTCTCTAGGAACTGGGTTAGTCCCTCGGGCGGCGGAACCGGTGCGTACTCGGCCGACAGGCCCATGAGTTCCTGCACATTGCTCCAGCGTTCTTCGCCTTCAGGCGTGCCGTCGCGCAGATGTCGCTCGTACCCCGTTTCCGACAGGACCTTGTCCATGAGTTCGGGCAGGGGAAGCTCGGTCGACGCCTGACGGAGCCTGTCGATGAGCTTGCCGAAGTCGGCGAGAGCGACCCGGGCAGAAGGCCCCAACTCGGCCTCCGGACCCACCTCACTGACGGCATCGAAGGGCGAAAGTCCCTTGCGCCGCGCCACCTTTTCGACCTCGGACACCGTCTTGTCGCCGATCTTGCGACGTGGCACATTGACGATGCGCCCGAACGCCACCGAGTCCCGTGAGTTGGAAATGAGCCGCAGATAGGCGAGAACATCCTTGACCTCGCGCCTCTCGTAGAAGCGCACGCCGCCGACCAGGCGGTAGGGCATGCCGCGGCGCAGCAGCACATCTTCGAATGCTCGTGATTGCGCATTGGTGCGATACAGAACAGCGATGTCGCTCAGCGTGTATTCACCACCGCCGATGAGGGTTTCAACCTCGCGTACGACGGCAAGCGCCTCCTCCTGCTCGTCGTAGACCGAGAGGAGTTTGACGAGATCGCCACCTTCATGGGCAGTCCACAGTTTCTTGGCAGCGCGGTCAGTGTTGTTGCGGATGACGGCATGCGCCGTGTCGAGGATCGCCTGTGTCGACCTGTAGTTCTGCTCCAGGACGATCACCGTGGCATCCGGATAGTCATTTCGGAAGTTGAGAATGTTGCGGACGTCGGCTCCACGCCACCCGTACACCGCCTGATCGTCGTCACCAACCACAGTCAGGTTGCGGTGCGACTCCGCGAGCATCGACACCATGGCGTACTGCGCCTGGTTGGTGTCCTGATACTCGTCGACGAAGATGTGGCGGAAGCGTTCTTGGTAGTACTCGCGGAGAGGCACCACGTCGCGCAGCATCGCAACCGTCTTGACGAGCAGATCGTCGAAGTCCAGAGCCGCCGCCGAATGCATTTCGGCTTCGTACGCCGTGTACACCTGCGCGACCTGGGCGCCGTAGTAGGCACCTGCGGTCGCGGCATACGCCTCGGCACTCTGCAGTTCGTTTTTGGCAGCGGAGATCTCATGGATGATCTTGTTGGCGGGGAACTTCTTCTCGTCGATGCCGATGGCGCTCATGGCCCGCTTGATGGCCGACAGCTTGTCGGCCTCGTCGTAGA
>JBEPVH010000019.1:0-11348 GCA_041691115.1 bacterium
GGTTCGTGTCGCTACCGGCCTCGTCGCCATGCTTCTGATCTCTTTTGCGGCGGCATCCGGCATGGCGGCAACGGGCGCGATTGCGCGCACCGGAGGGGATCGTGTACCGCGTCTGACGGCCGCCGCGGTGGCGGTGGCGGCGATCGCCGCTGGGCTGATTCCACAGTTGGCGCTCCATCTTCTGTGGGCCGCTCCCTGACCCTGGCGGTGGGGCTAGACAGGCGACGCGGGGCGAGGTGGTAAGATGGGGATGTCGCCTGAGTGCACTCGATGCGCTTGGCGTTCATAGGAAGGAAGGGAGACCGATGAGAACGAAGCTCAACGTGGTCGGCCGATGATGCGAATCGTCCTCGCCTCCTCCTCGCCGCGCCGCCGCGAGTTGCTCGTGCGCGCCGGTATCCGCTTCACCGTTGTCGAGCCCGAGAGCGAGATGGCACCCCCTCCGGGAATGTCAGCCGATCTCGTAGCGCAGCTCATCGCTCGCCAGAAGGCTATGGCCGTGGCTGCATCGCAGCCCGCCGGTTGCTTCGTCATCGGCGCCGACACCGTCGTCGTCGGCCCTCGCGGAATCCTCGGCAAGCCCAACAGCCCCGAGCGCGCCCGTGAGTACCTCACTCAGCTTCGCAACTCGCGCCACACGGTCCTCACCGGTGTCTGCATCGCGCTGACGGGGAGTTCCACCGAGGTTCTCGGTGTCAGCCGTTCGGTCGTCACCATGAACGACTTCACCGATATCGACATGGAGCGCTACATCGCCTCCGGCGAGCCGCTGGATCGAGCCGGTGGCTACGCCATCCAGGGCGGCGGTGGCGACTTCGTCGACAACGTCTCGGGACGTGTCGACAACGTGGTCGGCATTGACGTGGCACTCACGCTCAAGCTTCTCGCCGAGGCCGGATACCCGGATCCTCTGCCCACGCCCACGGATGTGCCCGTGACGCCGCTGCGCGCAGTGCGCCGGCCTCTCACGCCGATGCGCGCGACCTCTCGCGTCTGACAGTCGTGCGCCGGACGGCTCACTGTCTCATCGGCCTCATCCTGCTCTGCGCTGCAGCTCTGCTAACGGCCTGCGGTAGCACCACCACCAGCAACACCACGTCGCTGGCGACCTCGCTGGAACCCGCCGACCCTGAGGCGCAGGTCAAGCCAGGTGATTCCCCTGAATACATCGTGCGTGTCGTCAACGGCGGGGCCAGTCTGGTCACCGGCGTCACCGTGCACGTCGATCTGCCCGCCAACTTCACCTTCAAGTCGACCACGTCCATCTCCGGAACCAAGCCGGCTCGAACCCATATCGACGAGGCGTCGCTGCTCAGCCGCAACCCCGCGTGGGGCACCTGGAGCCTTCAGGGGCCCGAGACCCTGGCAGACGGCACACTGCGCCGTGGCGAGCTCGACATCCGCTTCACCGTGGATGCCCAGGGCGCTCCGGGGAACTACCAGATGGCGGGGAGGGCCACTGCCGATTCCGCTGACGGCGTCGCCGAGGCCAAGGGCCTGCCGGTGACCGTCGCCGCGGCTCCTCACCTCTCATTCGAGATCTCGGCAACGCCCGGCACCATCCGTGCCGGTGGCATCGTCACCTACAAGGCCAGTATCACCAACGACGGCACGGGGCCCGCTGAGGGCGTGAACATCCTCATCACCCTGCCTCAGTCCTTCCAATGGACCGACACGGCCGGGACGGCGGGCAACTCTTCCAAACAGGGAGTTCGCGAGCCCATCAAGGGCAGCTCCCTGGTGGACTACGGCGGCTACACCATCCCGCCGAGGAGCGACGCCGGTCCGGGCGTGCTCTCCATCTCATTCCACGTGAGTGCCGTCCTCGGCACCCCTGTCGGGAGCTACCCGGTCTCCGCCGAACTCACCGCCGACGGCGGCCTCGACCTGGTCAAGCGAAACACCGTGCCCATCGCGGTGGTCACCTGAATCCGGCAATACCGGGGCGTTTGCTATGCTCCGCGATCGCGCCCGCTGCGTGATTTCGGCACACCGAACGGTGGTCGGCAGCGACGTTTAGAGCCTTCGAGAAGAACATGTACGCCATCCTCAGTCACGGCGGTCACCAGTACCGCGTCGCCCCCGGCGACCGCCTGCTCGTCGACCGTTTGAGCTCCGACGTGGGTTCCATGGTCGAACTACAGCCTGTTCTCTTCCTTGCCGAGTCGAAGAAGGAAGGCGACCCGGGAACCACCGACGCCAAGGGCGCTCGCGTAGCCGCCGTCGTGGTATCGCATCGCCGCGGTCCCAAGCTCCGCGTCTTCAAGTACAAGGCCAAGAAGCGCTATCGGCGCACCATGGGTCACCGCAGTGATCTGACAGAGTTGCGCGTAGAGGCGATCCTGTCCGCAGGTCAGCCGATGCCCAAGGCAGCTGCTGCCGACAAGCCCGCCAAAACCGAGAAGGCTCCCGCCGCCGAGGCCAAGCCGGCAACCGCTAAGACAAAGCCGGCAACCGCTAAGACCGAGGAATAGAGATGGCTCATAAGAAGGGTGGCGGTAGTTCCAAGAACGGGCGCGATTCCAAGTCGAAGCGACTTGGCGTCAAGCGTTCCTCCGGCGAGGTCGTTTTTGCCGGAACCATCATCGTTCGCCAGCGCGGCACCAAGATCCTTCCCGGCGCCAACGTGGGTGTCGGACGCGATCACACGCTGTACGCGCTGAGCACCGGCATGGTCGCCTTTGACCGCACCGGCCGCGATCGGACCCGCGCCAATGTGCGCGAGCTTCCGGTCCTCGAACTGGCTCCCGCGATCGAGGCAGTGACCGAGGCCGCCACCGCCGGTTAGTCGTCCGGTCCACCGGGGCTTGACGCCCGGAGGAGCCCAGCGTGAGCGTCTTCCTCGATGAGGTGACTATTGATGTCGCCGCAGGACGCGGTGGCCGTGGAGCCGTGTCGTTTCGCCGCGAAAAATATGTGCCGCTCGGCGGTCCCGACGGCGGCGATGGCGGCCACGGTGGATCCGTCATCCTCGTTGCCGATTCCGACGACACGACGCTGACAATGTTCCGTGAGCGGCGAACGTTCACCGCCGGCCCCGGCGGCGACGGTGGCAAGTCTCTGCGCAGCGGCGCCAATGCCGATGACCTGGTTCTTCAAGTTCCTGCGGGGACCGTCGTCCGCGACGCGACGACAGGAGAAGTACTCGCCGACCTCGACAGGCGCGGTGCCCGTCTCGTTGTCGCCGAGGGCGGGCGTGGTGGCCGCGGCAATGCCCGTTTCGCCACCTCCACGCGCCAGGCTCCGCGTATCGGAGAACTCGGCACCAAGGGTGGCGACCGTCGTCTCGAACTTGAACTCAAGCTCATCGCCGATATCGGCCTTGTCGGTCTGCCCAATGCCGGCAAGTCCACTCTGCTGGCGGCACTCACCGGGGCCCGGCCCAAGATTGCTGCGTACCCGTTCACAACACTGCATCCCAATCTCGGGGTTGCCGAGATTGCGGGTGGTCGTACCGTTGTCATCGCCGACGTTCCGGGACTGATCGAGGGCGCGCACCTCGGCGTGGGTCTTGGTATCGACTTCCTGCGCCATCTGGAACGCACCCGCGTGCTCATCCATGTCGTCGATGTCTCGGCGGGCGCCGACGAGGCGCGCCGCGCGCTGTCCGAGGTGAGTGTTGAACTCGCCGCGTTCAGTGATGTTCTGGCTGCCAAACCAGTCGTTGTGGCGCTCAACAAACTCGACGTTCCCGGCGCCGCCGCTGCTGCCGACGAGGTCGCCAAGGGTGCGACCATCGTGCATCGCATCTCTGCGGCGTCTCAGGACGAGGCATGTCTGGAACTGCTCGACGTGGCTGCTGCCATGGTGACGTCAGTTCGCGCCGCCGAAATGGAGGAGGCGCTCTCCGGTCCGGCTGAGGATGCGCCGACACACAAGCTCTACAAGCACACGCGCAGCCGCCGCGAAACGCCGGTCGTGATGCATGAAGGTGAAGCCTACCGAGTGCACCATCCGGCCACCGAGAAGCTCGTGGAAATCACCGACATGGAATCAGAGGAAGCTGTGATCAGGTTGCAGCGCCGCATGCAACGCGTCGGCATCGACGCCGCCCTCGCGGACGCAGGGTGCGTTGCGGGCGACACAGTCCGCATCGGCGAGGCAGAGTTCCTCTACGCCGAGGACGCCTGATGGAGAGTCGCCGCGTCGCCGTCCTGGGCGGCACCTTCGATCCCATCCACCGCGCCCACACCTCCGTTCTCGACCAGGTGGTGCGCCTTCTCGGAGCTGCCGAGGGACGGCTGGTGCCGTCGGCAACGCCGCCTCATCGCGGCGCCGCTCATGCGCCCGCCGCTGTACGCCTTGAGATGGCGCGTGCGGCAGCAGCCTCGGTCCCCGGCCTCGTCGTCGACGACATCGAGATCGTGCGTGGCGGAAAGTCCTACACGGTCGACACGGTCGAGGCGTGGGCTCAGCGTGCCCCCGGCGATGAGATCCACCTCGTCCTCGGGGCGGATGCGGCGCGCCTGATCGGCAAGTGGCATCGGTCGGCCGATCTGCTGGCCACAGCCCGCTTCGTCATCATCAACCGCGGTGGCGACAGCCTCGATGTCGCTGCAGCCCGTGCCCTGGGCTTCTCACCGGAGCGCACCCGGCTGCTCCACGTCCTCTCATTGCCGATCAGCGCCACCGATGTACGCCATCGCCTTGCCGCCGGTGAACCCGTGGAGGATCTGCTGGATCCCGGCGTCCTCGACATCATTCGCCGCGAGGGCCTCTACGGCACCGCCAGAGCAGCGGGTTCCCAAACCGGACCCCGTGCCATAATGGGTCCCGGATGACGCCCACTGAGCTCACCGAACTGATCTGCGCCGCGGCCGCTGATAAGAAGGCCCGCGAGATCGTCACCGTCGACCTCCGCGGTAAGACGACCATCGCTGACTTCTTTGTCATCTGCGAGGGTGATACCGACAGGCAGGTTCGTGCCATTGTTGACGGTATCGAGGCGATGTGCCGTGATCAAGGCGTGCGGCCACTGCACGTTGCAGGTCTCCGCGACGCGTCGTGGGCATGCCTTGACTTCGACGCGGTCATCGCCCACGTCTTCCTGCCCGGGGAGCGGACGTTCTACAACCTCGAGGGTCTGTGGAACGCCGTCACCGCCGAGGGTGTCGGCAGCTAGCAGACCTCGCGATCGAGCATCGAGGGATCAGCTTCACGGGTCGCCGAGTACTCGCCGCCGACACGTTCGCGCTGGGCTGCGCCAGGTCCGCGGAAGAGTTGCGATGCCAGAACCAGAGCTACGCTGGAAGTGACGACGCGCTGTAGCGACTCGGTGGTGCGCTCTGCAAGGGTGGCCATGGGATGAATCCCCTCCTGAAGCCCCCCTCATTTGGTTATCGGGACAACTGTGGCCCGAGATCACGGACGAAGCACGGACAAAGTGAGCACGTTGTCCGTTGCGTGTCCGCTTCGCCCGGGTACGGTTCCTCGGGTCGGGGGACATCTCATTCGGAGTGGAAGTGAACGACTCGCGTGAACTGGCGGACTTCGCTTCCCTGAGAGGCTCGGCGGCGTGGGATCGGGTCTTCGTCTTCGTGGCCATCCTTAGCGGAGCCGTCGCATCCCTCCTGGTCGGTGGTGCCTCCGGGGCGCTCCGCATCATTCTCGCCACTGCTTGCTCGGGCGTTGTTGTGGTGGGAGCGGCCCTCACGGTTCGGTCGGTCGCCCATCGCCGCGCGATCCTCGCCTGGGGGGCGATCGCCTCCCTCGGCGCTCTGGCGGCAGTCTCACCCGGTGACGCCGGGCGTACAGCTCTCCTCCTGCTCGTGCCCGTCGCCTGGCTCGCGCTCGAAGAGGATGGCGGTGTCATGTCGGCACTCGCATCGGTCGCGGGTGCCGCTGTTGTAGCCGGATCGGCCTTTGGCGCAGGTGCCAGCCTCGCCTCGATAGCCGCGCAAGCCGCCATGTTCGCCATCGGCGCCTTCGCTCTGGCCGGTGCCGTCGCCGGCTTCATCGCCCGGCTGCGCTACACAACAGCCGTCCAGGCTGAGGCGCTGCGCCAGCAGACGTTGCTCGGCCTGATTGCCGACGAGCTCTACGGCACCCTCGATCCCGATGCCGTGCTGCAGCGCGCCACCGACGCGGCCACACGCCTCATCGGAGCCACAGGCCGCGGCTCGCGCCGCGCCGAGTTCGTGCTCATTGAAGACGGCATGGTCTCCGTGGTGGCGCGATCCGATGAGGATCCACTCAACGCGACCGATGAGTATTCGTACCCTCAGTCGGCGCATCCCGCGCTGACGTCGGCCCTGAGTGGCCATCGCGTGGTCGTCTTCAGGCCCAGGGATATCACCGACGGTTCACTCCCCCGTATCCGCGCCGAGGGCACGGGCACGTCTGCCGGAGTGGCGGTGCACATCCGCCTGGAGGGTCCCGTGGAAGCCGTCCTTATCGTTATGCGGCGTGGCCTCGTCGACTTCACTCCGCCGGAACTGAGCCGTCTGCGCGAGTTCGCCTCCATCGTTGAACTTGCCATTGCCAACGCACTCGGCCACGCGCGCCTTGCGGGATCGATCACGACAGACGAGGTCACAGCTCTTCCCAATCACGACGAATTCGCGCGCCGGGTGGCGTCGGTGCCTCGCGGTGTCCCTTACGCCGTCGTGGTGGCCCGCCTCGATGCCGAGACAGGTGAACTCAGCACCACAACACTTGCCGGGCTGGCGCGGCGCGCCCGCGAGCAGATGCGTGCGGGCGACGTCCTGGGACGCACCGCAGCGAACGAGGTTTCCGCATTGGTGCACCATGCCGATGACGCCTCCATCGATTCGCTCGTCAAGCGCCTGGCGGGCATAGCCGCCACGTCGGGCGTGTCGGTTCGTGCAGGCGCCTGTGTGGGCGAATCCGGTGCCGCTGCAGATCTTGTGCTCGCAGGAGCCGCCGCTGCGCTCGACGAGGCAGACGCAGGCTCACAGCCGCTGCATGTGAATCGTCAGCGCGGCCACATCTCAGGCCACACACCCGCACCGGCAACGCGCCGCCGTGCCAAGACGCGCGGCCGCCGCAGTGGCGGCGACACCCTCTAGGGCTCGAAGTCCGCGGGTGTAAAGATGGGAGCCGGCCCCGTCGCCTCATGGATAACGTTGTATCCCGCGTACAGAAGTGAAGCCGCAGCGAACGCGATGATCGCGTAGATGATTGCCTTCTCGTAGGGGCGCAGGTCGCGGCCGCCGATGGCGCGGAGGGGCGGCAGAATCAAGCCGACGAGCAGGCCCGTCAAGGCGCCTCCCAGGTGGCCTTCCCACGAAACGTGAACACCGTAGAGGCCGCCGCCGTAGCCGCCGACAACGGTGAACGCGACGTTGATGAGGGCTGTAGGCATCACCGCATTTCGCAGGCCCGCCACCAGTCCGGCCGGCACATTGCGTCCTTCATATCTGCCCATCGTGAACATCATCGCCAGCAGGCCGAGGTTGCCTCCGGATGCACCGACGGCACCGCCGAACGCCGTCTCGCTGAGGCCGAGGATCCAGACAGCGAGGCTGCTGCCGATGGCGCAGGTGAGCCAGGCGCCGAGCATCGCCAGACGCCCATAGAGCTGTTCGATCGAGCGGCCGACGAAGTACATGAACATCGAGTTCAAGGCCAGGTGCCACGGAGTATCAAAGAGATGCAGGAATGACGCGGCGACAAAGCGCCACCAGTCCGGAGTGACGCCGGGGCCCGAGAACATCGTTCCAAAATCGTTGGACGTCACTGCAGACGTAATGAATGTGCCGCCGCTAACGGTGGCACCCGTGCGCACCAGAGCGTGTTCGATCATCCAGATCGCGACCCACATGCCAATGAGGGTGTAGGTCACCACAGGCGTCGAGCGCAGTGCGGCTCGAGCCGGTGCGACGTAGCCGCCGCGTACTGCCTCACGCTCGGCCAGGTCGACGGCGGCGAGGGTTGGTGCCGGCATCTCGTCCTTGGCAGCCTTGGCGTAGGTCTTGAGTTCGCGGGCCGATGGCACCCCGGCAGCACCGGAGATGGGTTGCGTCACGTCGCCGGTCTCGGGATCGATGATGGCGAGGGAGACATGGACACGCGGGTCGGCCTCCGGCGCCTGGATGCCCTCGGGCACCGGTGTGAGAGCGATGAGAAGGATGTCGCAGCGCTCAGCCGGCTGTGTGGTGCAGCGGTCGAGGCCCCAGGCGGCGGCTTCGGTCAGGCGGCGTTCGACGTCGGCGGCGGGACCGACGCCGGCGGGGGAGAAGAAGCCGACGAACGTGGACTTCTTGCCGGTCCAGTTGGCGGCGCCGAGAACGTAGTCAGGTCCCAGTGATCCCAGACGGCTGTCGGCGGCAAACGTCAGGCGCAGGTGGTACTTGGTCACCAAGGCAAGCGCCGTGTGGAGTGCTACGGGAGGCGGCGACGCCGGGGCGCCCGGGGTCTCCGTTGCCTGGGTCTCGGTCACCGCGCGAGTGTAAACGCGCCACGGCCGGGCCGGGTCTGCGGCGGTATGCTGCCCTCTCGATGAGCATTGAGACGCCCGACACCAGTTCCAATCTGACGCTTGGCGCACTCTTTCATCATCTCCGCGGTGGGGTCGGCGATCTCGGCTCCACCCAAGTGTCGATTCGCTTCGAACAGCGCTCGTCCGTAGGGTCGATGGACGCATCGCAGGGCGGGGTACCCACATCCCTGACCAAGAGTTCACTTCGCGCTGAACTCGACTTTCACGACCAGACGCTGCACCGCGCCGACATGATGGCCACCGCCAGTTCACGT
The DNA here is from genome assembly GCA_041691115.1 of bacterium. GTDB lineage: Bacteria > Chloroflexota > Dormibacteria > Aeolococcales > Aeolococcaceae > JBEPVH01. The sequence continues at coordinate 8,716 of JBEPVH010000019.1, forward strand.
CCCGGCGCCATGCGGGTGAGTTTCATCCGCGACGACCAGGGATTCCTCTACTCCGCCGGCGGCGTGAAGTTCGGCAGATTCGGCGGCGAGGTCAACCTCTTCGACATCGGCTCGTTTGAGCAGATGCTGTCGTTTGTCACCGTCCACGACGTGACGATCGACGAGCGTCATGATGCGCGCGGCGCTTCACTCAACATTCTGGATGTCGACGTCGATAACGACGGGTTCACGAAGTTGCTTGCGATCTTCGGCTCGGACTCCGAGGATGCGCCCGACGACTACGACCTCGATAGTTACTCCGTCAATCTGACGGCCGGCGGCGACCTCGTCGTCGACTACTGGTGGCAGTTGTCGGGCGAGGAGGGGTCAAGTCCGGCAACGGTGAACTGCCACGTGACATTGCGACTATCGGCCGCGCCGCGGCGTACCGACGCGCGCGTCCCCGTCGATGAGTCGATGCCGGTGCTGACGAGCATCGACGATGTGTGGGACGTCGCCCGAACCAGCCCTACGTGATCGGGTAGCCGGGCAGGATCGTCGGACCCAGGTAGCGGCACGTCGACGTGGGATTCGCCTTGGGTGCGTAGTACCAGCAGCCGGTCCCGTAGATATCGGTGGGCGCACCGTTGGTAGTACCCGGCAGGAAGAAGTCGGCGTCGTCGCCCGTGCCCTTCTGGATGACGTCGGCGGGTTTGGTGTACCAGATCGGTTTGTCGGCGGCCAGCGCAAAGTTCATGTAGCGATGCCAGATAGGCGCCGCACCGGTAATACCCGTGGAGCCCACAAGGTGTCCGCAGTGGTCATTGATGGGAGTGTGGATTCCGTAGTAGGCGAGATCCTGCGGCGAGAATGGATCGTCGATGCGCTCGCCGCCGTAGAGCGGGTACTTGTGCTGCATCGCCGACAGCATCGCGGCATGATCCTCGGTACGCAGGCACGACGGTGTCGGGTTACCCACCCAGACTGCAGTCACCAGTTGCGGCGTCCACCCGACAGTCCAGTTGTCGGTGAAGAACTGCGTCGTACCTGTCTTGGCGGACACGCGGCGCGCACCGAGCGTGAGGTCACCGTTGGCACCGAACTCGATGATGCGGTTGTGATCGTTGGAGGTGATCTGACTCATGATGTACGCCACACCGGCGGGCAGCACCTGGCGTGCGGTTGCCGCCGGATTGTTGGACCACAGGGTCTTGCCGGAAAGCGCATCAAGGATCTTGGTGACCGGTGTGGGGTCGTGGTGCACACCCATGTTGGCGATGGTGGCGGCGCCCGATGCCAGATCCAGCGGCGTCACGCCGAACGTCAGCGAACCCAACGTCGCTGCGTAGTCGTACGGGCCGGGACGGTTGCAACGCTCCTGACCTCCTGACGTCGCGCAGAAAGACATCGCCGTGAGGCCCATCGCCTGCTCGAGATCGGAGATGAAGGGAATGCCGACGGCGACCTCCGTCTTGACGGCGGGAACGTTGAATGAGTTGCCAAGACACGCCTTGAGCTGGCAATAGCCGTGATAGCGCAGGTCATAGTTCTGCGGTGAGTAGGAGTGCGATCCACTGCCGGGCGGCCGCAGCGTGACGGGCCCGTCGAGGATGGGCGTCGTCATTGAATACATGCGCGACGCCAATGCCGCCGAGTACGTGAACAGCTTGATGGTTGAACCGGGCTGGCGCATTCGCAGCGCCATGTTCAGCTTGCCGGTGCCCTTGTCGTTGTAGTCCCACGTTCCCACCATGGCGAGCACGCTTCCGTTGGTGGGATCCATCGACACCAGAGCGCCGTCGCGGGCGTTCTTGCTGCGGATGGCGACGATGCCGTCGTGCAGTTGCTTCTCGGCGATCTGCTGCTTGCCGAGGTCGAGCGTTGTGTAGACCTTCCAGCCGCCGGGACGCACGAAGGCGTCGCCGAACTTATCCGTCAGGTAGCTCTGCAGGTAGCCGACGAAGTCGGGTGCTACCGACACTTCCCAGTCCGTCCAGGGATGCACGATGAGCTTCTGGGCGAATGCAGCGTCGGCCTGGGCGCGCGTGATGTCGCCCTGAGAGACCATGGCGTCGAGCACCACCTTCTGACGGACCTTGGCCGGGGTGTTCTTCGTCGGGTCGATGTTCGGCTGGACAACTGTCGCCACGTTGTTGACAACGGGGTTGTAGTACGTCGGCGACTGCGGCAGTCCCGCGAGCAGCGATGACTCGGCGAGATCCAGTTTGTCCGATGTCTTACCGAAGTAGAGGTCGGCAGCTGTCTCGATGCCGACGGCGAAGTTGCCGTAGGCGATGCGGTTCAGATACATCTCAAGGATCTGATCCTTGGTGAACGACGCATCGATCTCATTGCCGAGGATGAGCTGTTTGGCCTTGCGGTCGAGCGACTTCTCTGACGGCAGGAACGAAATCTTGGCGAGCTGCTCGGTGATCGTCGAGGCTCCCTGCTGCGTAGAGCCATGCGTGACGTAGTCGAAACCGACATGGGTGAGACGCGGCAGGTCCCATGAGGATTCGTCGTAGAAGTGACGATCCTCTGTGTCGAGCGTGGCCAGGCGGACGTAGCGCGAAATGTTGCCCAGGGCGACGTGCTCGTGTCTGCTGTCCTGGTCATGGAAGATGTGGATCAGGGTGCCGTCGGCGGCGTAGACC
>JBEPVH010000020.1:0-11226 GCA_041691115.1 bacterium
GGCGACGACAGGCCGTCGGTGCACGTCGGTCTTGCCGCCCTGGGCGGAACCGTCTTGGTGGAGAAGTTCACCGCCGAGCACTCGTGGCTCATCGGTTTCGAAATGGCCCCCGACCTGGCTGCCATCGGAACGCAGATCCAGGAGGCGTTGCGCCTCATCCCAGCACTGGCCGACCGCCTGCCGATCTGACTCTCAGCGGCAGAGCGCTGCTGCCGCCACCGCTGTCGCAAGTCCGGGATCGTCGCCGCGCACGCCGTGAGCGCCTGCATTGATTGCAAGCGCCGCCGCGACACATTGGGACGGGTCAGCGCTGACATCCGCGATGACGGCGCAGCCGGCACCACGCAACTGGCCGAGGCGCGCCAACGCACGTCGCGCTTCACTCGTCGCCGTATGCGCGACAACCATCACCACCATGTCTGTATCGGCAGCGGCGATGGCGTCTTCAAATGTTGACGCGTGAACCACGCGAATACCTTCACTGACCAGAGCGGCATCGTCGGCGGGACTGAGGACAGTGGGTTGGTCGAACGCGATGACACGATCGCCCAGGTGGAGAGCGGGCGGCGCAGATCCACGGCGCATGAGCACATCGCCGAGTTGCTCGGCGAGGTCGTCGGTGGCGCTACCCCAGTCACGCAGGCGCTGCGGCAGCGATGCCACGGCGGCGAGGGCTCCGAGGATGAGAACTGCATGCCCGTCCGGCGACGCGATCAGCACGGCGCCGACTTCGGCCGCCTGACGCTCCAGCACCCGGGTCTCATCAGCGCGGAGACCATCGATGGCTATGGCTTCCACTGATGCATGCGCCGCCAGAAGCGACAGCGAGCCGGGATCGGCGCCCAGAGCTTCGACAGCCTCGCGCAACCCAGCATCGGGCCCCGGCAGCAGCGGCCGGATCATTCGCCGCGTTCCTTGCATCGCACGATCGTAGTGCGCCCACGGATTCCGGTGTAGGGTGTCGCCGATGGCTGCGGGCAGAGGACTGATCGTGCACGGCGAAAGCCTCGACGTCCTCTCGCGTCTCAATGACGGATGCGCAGGTCTCGTCTATGTTGATCCGCCGTTTAACACCGGTACCAAGCGTGGTGGCAGCCGCAGCCGTGTGGCGGCCGATGAAACGGCGGAGCGCAAGGGCTTCGGCGGCAAACGCTACCGCGTCGTCGAGGAGGCGGCTCCCGGCTACGCCGATTCGTTCGATGACTACATGGCGTGGCTGGAGCCGCGGCTGCAGCACACACGCCGGATTCTCGCCGCTCACGGAACGCTCTACTTCCACATCGATCCGCGTGAGTCGCATTACTGCAAGGTGTTGCTGGATCAGGTGTTCGGCCGCGAGAACTTTCTCAACGAGATTGTTTGGGCGTACGACTTCGGTGCCCGTGCGACGCGGCGCTGGCCCGCGAAGCACGACGTCATCCTTGTCTATGTGCGCGACAGAAAGCGCTATCACTTCGATGCGGCCCAGGTTGATCGCGAGCCCTACATGGCGCCCGGTCTGCAGACGGCGGAGCGCGCAGCACTCGGAAAGTTGCCCACCGACGTGTGGTGGCACACCATTGTGGGCACGTCGGCGCGCGAACGCACCGGCTATCCCACGCAGAAACCCGAAGGCGTGCTGCGTCGCATCGTCAATGCGTCATCGCGGCCCGGCGACCTCGTCGTCGACTGGTGTGCCGGCAGCGGTACAACCGGAGCCGTCGCCAGTGCTTTGGGCAGGCGCTATCTCGTCAGTGATGCGTCAGCCGACGCTGTCGCCGTGATGCGCAACAGGTTGCGCACCAGCACTGATGCCGTGCTGACGCCGGGTCAGCTCGAAGAGCGTTCCGCTTAGGCGACGCCGAGCGACGGTGGCGCGTCCAGAGCCTGCGTGACCTCGTCGTGGAGCTGTGCCACGGAGCGGCCGCCCAACGCCTGCCAGACAACCTCGCCGTGGTTGAAGAGCACGAGCTTGGGTGTTCCCGTCACTGAGTAGCGCTTCCAGCGGCGGTGGTCCATCGAACCGAGAACCACCTCATACGTCGTCACCGTGACGCCGGGCCTTTGGGCCGCGAACTGCTCGAGGGCGGGCTTGAACGCCTCACAGGGACCGCATCCCTCCTTCCAGAACTCCACGAGAACGGGTCCAGGTGCCCGCAACACACGGGCTTCGAAAGTGAGATCGGTGACGGAGAGCGTTGCCATCGCCCGATTGTGCGCCGGAGTGGGTGGTACCTGCTGCGTAAGGTGGGGGCGACATGGCACTTCTCGAGGTGGGCGCTGTTGCCCCCGACATCAAGGCGCTTGGCGACGACGGCAAGCCCGTCACCCTCTCCGGGCTCCGTGGCCACCACGTCCTCGTCTACTTCTATCCGATGGATGACACCAGCGGATGCACAGCCGAGGCCTGTTCGCTCAACAACGCTCTTGATGACCTTCGCGACTGCGGAGCCGATGTCATCGGTGTCTCCACTCAGGACGACACGTCGCATCGCCGCTTCCGTGACAAGAACGGCCTGCGATTCGCGCTGGCTGCCGATACCGACAGGGCCATCGCCGATGCCTACGGCGTCGGCCACAAGTTCCGAATACTCACGCTGGTGGCCCGGCAGTCATTCCTCGTCGGCCCCGACGGGAAAATCGTCGAGGTGTGGCAGCACGTGAATCCGCTGACTCATGCCGATGAGGTGCTCGATGCCGTCAAGCGGCATACCCCAGCGCTCAAGGGCTCTCAGCGTCCGTTGCGACGCGGTGGAGCTCCAGCGGGTCGACGCCCGAGCTGATAACGCCTCACGCGGTCACGATCACGGTGACCTGCCAGAGCGCCGATGGCAACATGCAGCGCGGAACGCTGCGCCCGCAATTGGGGTCGTTGGTGGCGGACACCGTTGTTGTGCCGATGCCGGCCGCCGTGAAGCTGCCGGAGGCCGACCCGCCCCCACCTGTCTCACTCGACGTCGTCGCAACGATGTGTTCGTCTCCCGAGAGCGGAGCTGACCACGAGTACGACGTCTGCGCCCGCAGAGCGACATCGATGTGCTGGCCGGTTGCCACATGGATGGTTCGTTGGCCGTCTGCCTCACCGAGCGTCACGGTTCCGGCCGTTATCGGTATCGGTGATGTCGGCAGCGGCGTCGGTGTGGGCGGCTCCGTATGCAGGGATGGAGACGGCGGTCCCACCCCGTCAGCGGTCGCCGTAGGCCTCGGTCCGCAACCGGTCAATGACACCGCAAAGCCGACGATGACCACAAGGCGCATGGCCCTGTGCGTCAAGAGCGGTGGCGCTCTAGCGGATCAGTGCCTGAGCTGATGAACGTCTCGCATCGATTCGTCGCCAGCGCCACGGCATCTTCGGAAACATCAGCTCCCGTGAAGATGCATCCCGCTCGCAGTGCAGCAATCGCCGACGAGCCCGAGCCGACGAATGGATCGCACACTGTCATGCCCGCATCGACAGAGCCGAGCAGCATTCGTTCGAACAACTCAACGGGCTTCTGTGTGGGGTAGGCACCGCGGTGAACTCGCTTGACGGGCCACACGTCCGGCATATCGCGGCGGTTCAGGCGGCGCTTGCCCTTGGTGGCGAATACGATGAATTCGTGGCGCCGCCGGAAGTAGTGGCCCATGCCGAGATTGACCTTGTCCCACACGATCACGCACTTGACGTCGAAGACCTCGCGCATGAGCGGTGCCAGCGACAGCAGTGAGAACGAGTCGAACATCACGTAGATGTGGCGGTCGGGGCGGAGCGCTCGATGACAGAGACGCAGGAGTTCGAGGAACGTCTCAGGGTCATCGCGGAATTCGCGGAACCATTTGCTGCGCTCGGGATCGGAGTAGGCCCCGACGATGCGACCATGGCCGAACGACATGTGCTCGTTCATTCCCGAATAGGCCGGATCGGTGGTGATCACGTCCACGGACGACTCGGGCAGCGCCGCGAGGTACTCCAGGCAATCGGCGCGCGCGATGCTATGGCTCAGCGGCGGTGCGACGGGTACTGGGCGTGCCGGCATGTCGGCTGAAGGGTAAGCGCCCCGCGTGATTCGCGGTCAGTTCTCGGACTGCTCGGGCGCTATGTGGCAGCGCAGACGCTGGGCCACCGCATCGACATGAGGAATATCCGGGGGTCGGCGCCAGCGGCCCTGCGCATGACCGGGCTCGTTATGCCAGGACGCCAGACGCGCATCATCGGTATTCGGCAACCTGCGCCTGTGTTCCGGGTCGCGTGAAGTCCTCACAGAAACGCAATCAAACACACCACGCCGACATTGGCAAGTGTTTTCGCAGTTTTGTCACGCGCCATCACATGCGAATTTCGCCACTTTCTTGGCAGTTACTGCCAGAGTAGGCAGTAACGAGGGGCCGATCAGACCCTGTCGTCGTAGGCCTTGCTGCCGCCGTCACCGGTCTGCGGAGGCATACCTCCAAGGCCCAATTCATCGAAGAACTTCTGGGCTGCTTCAGGGCCACCGAGGTCTTCAACGATGCGCTCGATGACGGGCCCCATCAGTTCCTGGAGGCGCGAATCGGTGGCCAGCTTTTCCTGAAGGCCGCCGAATCGTTCCGCCAGATGCTTGATCGAAGCCTCCTGCGCAACCTGCAGCAGTACTGGTTGTGATGCCGCGGCGATGACCATCTGCGCCTGCTCACGCAGCATCTCGAAGCCGCGGCAGGATACGCACGTGCCTTCGTGGCGGCAGCTGCACAGCCGGGTCTTCAGCGCGTCGATTTCACGATGCAGGGGCGAGTAATCGATGCCCTCGGCGGGTTCCATCAGCTCATCGTAGCGAGGTTGCCGCAATGGAGATCTGTCCGTGCCGTGTCCGCATAACTGGAAGAGACTGCGTATATGGACTACGGGATGATGCCCCGGATCCCCGATTCGGACGTGGCGGCCTCCGACGTTGAGGTGAGCCGTGCGGCCGAGGAGGTCCGCGACCTGCTTCCGTATTTGGCGCCCGGGCTGCGTAACGGCGCCTACGACGTCATCCTCGGCGAGGACACATCGGGACGTCTGCCGGCGCTGCTCATCTACCGCGTCGCCCAGGTGGCTCTCGGTGCCGGCGCCCCGCCGTTGGTCTTCCTCCAGTCCGAGCGCGGCAGCGGCGTGCCCGGCCCGATGCGCGACAGGTTCGAGAGGCTGGCACCCGCACTCAGTGGCATGGCGGGCGGCCGTGCGTTGATCGTCACCGACAACCTCGGCCACGGCGGCTCTGTGCGCAACACGCTGACGCTTCTCGCGGAGGCAGGCATCCAGGCGGACGTGGTGGCGCTGAGCCTGTCGTACCTGCCCGAGCACTACACATCATTCCCGGACTGGCCCGAAGGGACCCGTCTGTTCGCCGGCCGCGGATCGCCTGACCTCCTCTGGAACCGGCCCGACCTGACGGGTTACTCGCGAGACAAGGAACATCAGTTGCGCCGTGTCGCCGGGGAGACCCGGGTGACCGCCGGACCCCATGCCGTGCTGGGCGCCGAGCGGGATGGCGCCAAGATCGCAGCGGCTCGCCAGGACATTGCGGCCATCGCCCAGCGCCTTGCCTACACGCTGGAGTAGCTGTCACAAAACCACAGGGCTGGTGCCGCCACTGTGCGATCGGCTATAGTCCGAGATGACGGGAGCCCCAGGGCCTCGCTGAGTGTTTGCGATCCACATCGCACTCCCTCCCAAGAGCCACTGCTTCGAGCCGCTCCGAGGCGTGTGCCCCAGCATCCCGATAGCGTTTGTTGTGGTGTCCGGTGGGACCGGGTACCACGAGGTTGCTAGGACCTGATAGCCCCCGACCTTGCGCTCGACAGGCTGCATCTCATCGTTCCCGATGGAAGCGATGCCATGGTCGTGCTCAGCACCCTTTCCGACGGGTTGACGGATTCCAAAGACCCCCGTGCGGTCTTCGCCGCGCGCATCGGCGAAATCGGTCACCTGACGGCTACCTTCAGCGACGACGACCAGTCGCAGGTACTGCTGGCACTGCCCGATCTGACCCTGCAATGCGTTCCTGAGCCCGCACCCGACGCCGGCAGGGACCATCTCGGCCTGCGCGTCGTGGCCATCCGGCCCGCGAGCGGCCACCCGGAGGGCGCCAAGCTGCTCACCGTCACTGCCCTCGAGGCCGTGGTCACCGCCGGCAACGGCGTCAGCAGCGACACCCACCGCCTCCTGGACTGGCGCGCCGCCTCCAAGAAGGCAGCGGTCTCCGAACAACTCTACGCGGCCCTGAAGCTCGTCGATTCGCTGGAGACGGCGGAGAAGACCCGAGCCACAACCCAGCGCACCCGCTTTGTCGGAGCCAAGGAGTTCTGGCGCTGCAAGGGCTGCCGCGCTCTGTGGCGCCCCGCCGATCACGAGCGCTGCCCGTCCTGTGGACGTGTCTTCTCGGAGACCGACTGGCGCCTCCATGAGGTCGGCAAGGTCGAGTTCTCCGTCCCCGAGGGCGAGAACATCAACCTCTCTCCCGACGCCGCGGTTCTCGTCGAGCCCGAGGACGAGGCCAACTTCGTGGGCCGTGTGTCCCGTATCGACATGAAGCGGCGGATCGTCGAGGTCACGTGCAAGACCCGCGACGCCGTCGGCTCCGAGGGGATCATCACCCCCTCGTTCAACAGAGCCCTCTACCAGGCCAAGCGCTCAGTCCTCGCCGCCATCGCCACCCGCGACTTCGGTGTTGGCCTGCTGGCTCAGCTCATGGCCTGTCCCGACACGGTCTCTGTGCCGGAATACGTGCCCGTCGAGGCAGATCCCAACGGATGGCTCACCAACGGGATGATCGCCAACCCGCCCCAGGACCGCGCCGTGGCGCTGCTCAGTGGCCTCAAGGCCGGCCAGGCAGTGTTCATCCAGGGCCCTCCCGGAACGGGTAAGACCACCGTCATCGTCGAGGCCATCAAGCGCCGCCTGGCACTCAACCCCGACGAACGCATCCTCGTGACCTCGCACTCCAACCTGGCCGTCGACAACGCTCTGGAGCGCCTCGCCGGCACTCCCTCGATGCGCGCTGTCCGCGTGGCCCGCGCCGAGCGAGTGCACTCGACAGTCGATCAGTTCCGCTGTGACGACGAGGACGATCCCCGCCTTCTCAACGCGAACTGCTACTTCGCGACCTGTGCCACGGCGGCCACCTCGGCGATCACCGACATGAACTTCGATGTGGTCATCCTCGACGAGGCCAACAAGGCACGCGTCGACGAGGCCCTCCCCGCCCTCCGCCTGGGCCGCGCCCTGGCCCTGGTCGGCGACCACAAGCAGCTGCCGCCGGTTGAGGACGACGCCCTCTACGGCATCGTCGATACCGATCCCGCCCTCGAGGAGCTGGTCAACCGCTCGCTCTTCGAGCAGGCATGGGAGGGCGGTCTGCCGGAGCAGGCGCGCTGCCTCCTGACCATCCAGCACCGCATGCACCCGCATATCGCGGCGTACGTGAGCAAGGCCTCCTACGAGGGCCAGCTCGTCGATGCCGCCGAGGTCAAGGCGTACGACTTCATCACCAGGACACCCTTCCCCGTGGCGCTCCACTTCATCGACACCGAAGGCATGCGCGGCGGCCGTGAACGCCGCGGCCCCGGCGGTGCCCTGCGCAACGAGACCGAGGTCAGAGTTGCTGCCCAGGTGGTCCGCCTCCTGGACGAGCGGGCTCCCAAGGAGATGACCATGGCGGTCATCGCCATGTACGCCGAGCAGGTCGAGCGCCTGCGCCAGGCACTGGGCAGACGCAACTTCAAGCGACCCGTGAAGATCGACACCGTCGACTCGTTCGAGGGCCGTGAGGAGGACATCGTCGTCATCTCCCTGGTCCGGTCGAACGAGCGCGGCCGCATCGGATTCCTTCGCGTTCCGAATCGCCTCAACGTCGCCATCTCGCGCGCCAAGCGGCTCGTTGCCTGCATCGGCGACTCGGCGACACTGCGCTCAGGCGAGGAGTCCATGTACGGCGTCCTCGTCGAAGCCGCCCGCGAAACAGGTGGTTGGATGCCCGCCCAAAGTCTCGTCAAGGAGAAGCAGCGCCGCCGCGGTAAGCCCGGTGGCGGTGGTGGTTCCGGTGGCGGCTACCAGGGCCAGCCGCGTCCCGTCCCTGCTGACGGCCAGGTGGCTGCTGACCGCGATGCTGTCAGGAAGCGCCGCAGGCGTCGTCGTCGCCGGGGTGGTCCGGCCCAGCTCGATGAGCAGGGCAACCCGATCCCACGTCCGATTCAGCCGCCCGCAGCAGCCCAGGCGCCGCCGCAACTGGGCCCGGATGGCGAGCCGATCCGCAAGCGCCGCCGTCGCCGTCGTCGCCGGCCGCGGACGCCCGGTGAGGAGGGCACGCCGGCGACTCCCGGCGGCAGCAATGGCCACGCACCCCATGACGGCAATGGCGCCGCTGTTCAACTGAACCTCGGCGACACCGCGCCCATGGCAGCCCCCTCGCCCGAGGGCGTGGCGGCACCTGCGCCAAAGCCGGCGAGAACGCGGACACGCAAGCCCGTTGCCACAACCGACGGTCCGCCAGCGGATCCGCCTGCCGCCCCTTCAGGGTCCTGAGACCCTCCCGGTCCTACCAGCCTGGAGGCGGTTCGGTCCGGTTGAGAAGGCGAACGAAGTCCTCAGCCCTGGCGACGGCTTCCCAGCGCCGGGCGAAGAAGTCCTGGCAGATCATGCGGCTGTCGGCGAGCGCGGTCACCGTGACAGCCCACTGATTGAGGGCCTTGGACACCTCGACCTCATGGGTCGCGTTGTCATTGCGCAGCACGATTCCCGAGGGCGCAGAGCGCCGGGCTCGGTCATCCCGTCGTGGGGACGCCATGGCCATTTCGGTTCCTCCTTGTCGGCTGCGTGCCGGTGTACCTGAAAGCGGGGTCCGGCTCGAGAGCCTGGGGCTACGCCCGCAAAGTTTCTGGTGTGAGCACCATTCTAGCCGATTTTTCCCCCGGCCTCCCCGGGCTCAAACCCCGAGGTCGAGGGAACCCTGGGTGTCCTCGTCCGATTCGTCGGCAACCCCATGGAGCCAATCGGGGGGCGCACCGTCCCTCTCGGTCAGAGTTCGCACCACTCCCGGCGGCGGGCGCGGCAGGGGTATTTCCAGAAGGTGGGCGATGTCGTACGCATTGGCGACCGCATAGTTGCTGCGGTTGTTGTTCATCAGCACGTGCATAGCGACCCCTTCAGCGGCAGCAGCCTTGATAGCAGGCACCCAGCCACCGAGTTCATCAGGGCTGTACAGGTAGTTGAACCTGTCGGTCGACTTCGGTCCGCCGCGGTACCAGGTCTTCGTGTTGCGACCGTGGAAACGGGCTATGCAGAGACGTCGTGAGGTGATCGCCAGGAACGGCGGTGCCGTGCCGCTGCCGATCTGCGGCGCGTCGACGCCGACGTAGGTGCAGTCGAGTTCGCGCAGCAGCTCCTCGGTATGGGGCCAAGCGTCGCCGTCGAACCACGATCGATGCCGGAACTCGATGGCAACGATGTCGTCGGGATGGCGGTCCCGCACTTCGAGCAGGACCTCCCGGTTGCTGAGCGTGTCGGTGAACCACGGCGGGAACTGATAGTGGACGGCCATCAGCCTGCCCGCCTCTCGCAACGGTTCAAGCGCTGCAAGGAAGCCGCCGATCTCCTCTGCACTGGGCGGCCGGGGAGTCCCCGCCACGCGCTCGTGATACGTCAGCGACCTGTACGCCTTGACGTTGAAGAGGAATCCGTCAGGCGTCTGCTCGGCCCAGCGGGCGGTTACCGACGGTGCCGGAATGCCGTAGAACGTCGTGTCGGCCTCGACAAGGGGGAAAAGGCGCGCGTAATAGGCCAGTTTGTCGCGCTGCGCCTTGCCCTTCTCCAATGCGGTGGGATAGAAATCCTCGTGATCGGCCCAATTACAGGTGCCAATCAGGATCGGAGCCGGAGCCTTTCCTGAACTCGCCATGCGAACTCCCGCCCCCACATTTCACCGGGCGACATCGCGAACAGTAACCCAGCCGTGACCGCTGGCCACCGCGAGAGTGGCGAAGCGGCGATACCATCGGCACGAGTACTCGCGGGCGGGGGGGTTCGCGCGGAGATTTATGGCCGACCCCGACCCGACAGAAGCCGGGCGCGGCGTTTTTACGCCGGAGCGGCGCATCTGGGCCTTCACAGGCCTGTTGACGCTGGCCGCCGTGTGCGTCTGGATATTTGTCGCCGGCCCAATGACTCACATCCCGCTGGCGAACTTCCACATTCCGTGGTGGGCATTGGCACTGCTGTTCTTTGCCGCCGAGCGATGGCCCGTCGCTGTCCTCATGCGCAACAGCAGTTTCAATGTTTGTCTCAATGAGGTTCCGCTGGTCATCGGCCTCTTCGGGTCGGCGCCCTATGAGGTCGGGCTTGGCTATGCCCTGGGTGCTGCTGCCGCTGCAGCGACAGGGCTCACCGCTCGCCCTGTGCGCACCGCATTCAACCTGGCGCAGTCCGTGCTCTTCATCGCCCTCGCCGGGATTGCATTCCACAGCCTGACACCTGTCTCTCCGCTCGAGGTGTCGGGCTGGATCGCCGCCTACGCCGCGGCCGTCGTGCTCAACATGACATTCGTTCCAACGCTCGTCGCGGTGCGCGTCTTTGAAGGTCGCCTGACGTGGGAGACGGTGCGCGAGACTGTTGGACTGTCGGGCCTCGGCGCCGCTGTGAACGGCGGCTTCGGTCTCGTCGCCGCTGTGTTGCTGTGGACAGATCCCAAGCTGCTCATGCTCACGGTGCTCCCCGTCGCCGCACTGGTGTCGCTGTACCACTCATACACCGCCGAGCGCCGCCGCCGCGAAGCTGTGGAGTTCCTCCGCGGTGCCGGCGATGTGTTCCGCACAACCCCTGAGCTCGAGGCCGCAATTCTGTCGGTGCTGCGCTCGGGCATCCATGCATTCCGCGCCACCGTCGCCCAGCTGACCATCTTCCCGTCGCTGGAGAACGAGCAGGCATTCCGTACAACGGTGCGTGTCGACGAAGACGACGACGTCATGGTGGCGCTGCCGCTGTCCGATCTCGACGATCTGCTCGAGGCGGAATCGGACGGCATCATCGTGCACCGCGCCAAGTCGGTGTTCATGACCCAGGAGATGCTGCGTCGCCGCGGTGTCGAGGACGCCATGGTGGCTCTGCTCCGCGGCCGTGACAGGATTCTCGGTGCCCTCTTCGTCGGCGGCCACTCCGCTGCGTACGTCGACTCGTTCGACGATCGCGACCTCAAGTTGTTCCGCAATCTCGCAGTGCAGACGGCGGCGGTCCTGGAGAAGGGCCATGTCGAGAAC
>JBEPVH010000021.1:0-10900 GCA_041691115.1 bacterium
GGACTACACATTCTTCGGTGCGGCCTTCTCGCCCGACGGGAATCACGCCGCCTACGTTCGCTCCAGCGCCGGCGGTGCTTCAACTCTGCGTGTCATCGACCTCACGAGCGGCGTCGTGACTCCCATCAGGACGATTCCACCTGGACAATTTGATGCCCCCGAAGTGTGGACCGATGCTGCTTTCGCGTCGATCGGCGTTGTTCCGTTTTCCGATGCGCCACCCCAGGGTGCCTCGCGCCTCAGCACGGCCGATGGTCATGTGATCGCCCATTCCGACACGACCAGGGTAGGCACCATCCTGCTGGCAGCCGATGCCGTTCACGCCTTGGCCAGCACCACAGAGGACTTGGGTGATTCGGCCGACGTGACGCCGGGTCCGGGGCAGGGACCGTGGAACACGCTGCGAACCTTCAGCATTGGCGCTGTACCGCCCGCGACCCTCAGCGAGCCGCACCACACCATGGCGCCGTTCGCCATCTCCGCTGACGGTTCCCACGTCGTCTTCTACGACGACTCGGCTGCGGGCGGCTTCGCCGGCATCAGTGGCTCACCCGATTTCGGGCTGATGATGTGGGACGGCACGCACAAGGTCCAGATCAGTCATTACGGCACGGAATGGCACGCAGCCGCCTTCACGTCGACCACGGACTTCGTTGCCATCCGGCATGACGGCTCGGGCGAGCACCTCGTTGCCGTCAGCGGAACCACGATTACAGCACTGGACAGCGCTCCCGGGGCAGGTCCGGCCGCCGTCTACTACATCGCCTGATGCCTGTCGTTCGGCACCGCGGCGCCGCATAATCGCCGCCATGACTGACGCGATTCGCCACGAGACGGCAACACTCCAGGGTGTTGGTGGCGTCACGCTGCACACGCAGGCGTGGCTGCCCGCAACGGCCCCGCGTGCTGCTGTGGTTTTGGTTCACGGGCTGGGCGAGCATTCCTCGCGATACGGGCATGTGGCCGAGGCATTCGTCAATGCTGGTTACGCCGTCCACGCATTCGATCACCGCGGCCACGGACGCTCCGAGGGTCGGCGCGTTCAGGTCGAGCGCTTCTCCGAGCTCACCGACGATCTCGGGATGTTTCGCGCCCAGGTCGCCGCGCAACATCCCGGCATACCTCTGTTCATCGTGGGCCACTCGATGGGCGGCCTCGTAGCACTGGCGCATGTCGCTCAGAACCAGGAAGGTCTCGCCGGCCTTGTTGTGTCCGGAACTGCTGCGCAGCCCGACAACATCTCCGCCGCGACGATCGCCGTCGGCCGTGTCGTTGCACGGGTCGCGCCGAATGCCGGCGTGGCCAAATTGCAACTCGACAGAGTGTCGTCAGATCCCAGTGTCGTGCGCGCCTACTTCGACGATCCCCTGATCAGCAAGGGCAAGGTGCGCGCTCGTATGGGGGCGGAGATTCTCGATGCCATCGCCACCGTTGATGGTGCGGCTCCGGCCATCAACGTCCCCATTCTCATTCTCCACGGTGGCGATGACGTGATAGCCCCCGCGTCAGCATCGCGGCGCCTGCACGAACGCATTGGTTCTACCGACAAGGAACTGATCGTCTACGACGGTCTTTGGCATGAGATCTTCAATGAGCCGCAGCGCGATGCAGTGCTCGGTGACGTGCGCCGCTGGCTGGACTCACATCTCGTGGCAGCGCAGACGCCGGCTCAGCTCGTCTAGCTCATCCCGGGTCGCTGGCACACACCGTGCCTGCCGGGGGCACATGCGCGGGATCGTCGAGGTAGGCGTTGACGAAGGTCCGGATGCAGGCACTCTGGTTGTAGGACACGTGGCCGTCACCCGTGCGCGTCAGCAGCACCGAATTCTTCAGCTCTCGGGCCATTCCCTGCGCCCATTTGTACGGTGTTGCCGGATCGTTGGTGGCACCGACAACGACGATCGTCGGCGCGCCCGCCGCGCTGAGCGCATGCCGCCCGGTCGCCAGCACGGGCCAGAAATCGCACGTGAGCGGTCCCCATGCAGATGATGGGCCGAAGTGCGGGGCGACCTGAGCCAGCGATACCGCCAGCTGTTGCAGATGAGCGACGGGCCCGGGTGCCGGACCGTCATCACAGTTGATGGCGGTGTTGGATTCGAGAACATTGCTGTAGCTGCCGTCGGGCTGACGTTCGGCGTATTGATCCGCGAGAGCGAGAAGGGCCTGCGGCTTTCCCGCCTGCGCGCTGTGCAGGGCAAACGCCAGGATCGGCCAGTCGGACGGCAGGTACATGCCGGCGAGGATGCCCATGTATGCCTCGCCGATTCCCACAGTGCGCGTCCCCCCGGCCGGCAGCGGATGTGCGGTCACCGACGCCAGAAACCCGTCGAGGGCTGCCAGTGGCTTGCCGGCGTTGTAGAAGGCACATGTGACATGCGCTCCGCAGTCGGCGAGGAACGCGTCGAGATTCTTTTCAAAACCGATCGCCTGGTCCCGCGATATGTCATCGGCCGACAGACCGGGGTCGAGCGCTCCGTCAAGGGACATGGCCCGAACCTTGGTGGGAAACATGTCGGCGTACGTGTCGCCGAGCAGGCTGCCGTATGAGAATCCGATGTAGGTGAGCTTGGCGTCGCCGAGCGCATCACGAAGCCTGTCCATGTCGTGGGCTGCGTTGACGGTGCCCACGAGCGCCCAGGTGTCGGGATTCTTGATCTCGCATTCGGTGGCCATGTTCTTGGCGGCGCGAATCGCATCGTCGATCTGCGTCTGTGTCTGCGGTGCCGGATTGACCGAGATGAAGGCTTCCATCTCCTTGGGCGAGAGGCAGCGAATCGGTGCCGACTTGCCCACGCCACGGGGATCGAAACTCACCAGATCGAAGCGCTGATTCAGGGCGTTGAACAGCGACGAGGCACTGCGTAGGAAGTCCAGGCCTGAGCCACCGGGCCCTCCAGGGTTGATAACCACCGAGCCGATGCGGTGGGCTTGATCGCGCGCCGGCATCCGGATGACGGCGAGCGCAATGGTCTTGCCGCCCGGCGTGCTGTAGTCGAGGGGCACCGTGAGCGAGCCGCACTGAAAGCCGGACGAGCAATCGCTCCAGGCCATCTTGTTGGTCGAGAACGGAGTGTTCGAGGGGCTGGGACTGGGTGTGTGGCCCGGGGACGCTGACGTCTTGGCGGGAGATCCACAGCCAAGGAGCGCGAGCATCAGCACGGAGACAGCAAAAGTGCGCACCCGCTTCACCGGGAGAGTGTACCCGCGGTGGGATGGGGACTCCGGCAGGGAATGGGAGGTGCCACCCCGAACTGCTGTGGAGGTGCCATCCCGAAACTGCGGTGGAGGTGCCACCCCGAACTGCGTGGAGGTGCCACCCCGAACTGCGTCGGAGGTGCCACCCCGAACTGCGTCGGAGGTGCCACCCCGAACTGCGCTCGCTTTGCTCGCTTGTGTCGGGGCTGGCGCCTCGAACACGAGCTGGCGCGCCGCTTCGCGTCGCTCAGCGTGGTCCTCGTGTTCGGTCTCGAGCCTTTGGGCTCGGCCCTCTCGCGATGACCACGCTGGCTCGTGTTCGCGGCGGGTCTCATATTGCTCGGCTGGCGACCCCGATCGGATTCGAACCGACGATCTTCGCCGTGACAGGGCGACGTGTTAGGCCATCTACACCACGGGGCCGCGGAGAGCCGGAATCATAGCATCGGGTGGGGATTGCCTCGATCGCGGCGGTTCCCCCTGGAGGGGACGCCGGGCCGGGCCCGAGGGGCTGCCAGCCGGGCAGGAGACGGGGTCACTACACTTTTCCCCAATGCACCTGTACGACACGGCAACACGCCGGACCGTCGACTACGGTCCCGCCGCCGGTCGGACGGGGATCTACGTCTGCGGCATCACCCCGTATGACGGTGGCCACCTGGGCCATGCCTTCACGTATCACACGTTCGACGTCCTTGCCCGGCGCCTGCGGAGCCTGGGCACGGATGTGCGCATGGTGCGCAACGTTACCGATGTCGACGACGACATGATGCGCATCTCGCAGGCGCGCGGCATCGACTACCTGGAACTCGGCAATGCCGTCGTCGACGCCTTTGAGCGAGACATGGCGGCCATTGGCATAGCCCCTGTCGACGCCATGCCCCGAGCCACACAGCACGTACCCGCCATGGTGTCGCAGATCGCCCGCCTCGAAGAGGAGGGCGCCGCCTACGCCGTCGACGGCTGGGTGTTCTTTGACGTCTCGGCGTTTTCGCGTTACGGCGACCTCAGCCGTCTTAGCGTCGACGAGATGGTGGCGCTGAGCCGTGAGCGCGGTGCCAACCCTGACGATCCCCGCAAGCGGAATCCTCTGGACTTTGTTCTGTGGCAGCCGTCGCTGCCGCACGAACCTTCGTGGCCTTCGTTTTGGAGTGACGGTCGTCCCGGTTGGCACATCGAGTGCTCAGTCTTGTCGGCGCTCGAGCTCGGGCTGCCCATCGACATCCACGGCGGTGGCGATGACCTCATCTATCCGCACCACGAGTCAGAGATCGCGCAGTCGGAGGCCGCCGGCACTCGCGAGTTCTGCCGTCTCTGGATGCACGTCGCCATGGTTGCCTACGATGGTGAAAAGATGAGCAAGTCGCTGGGCAATCTTGTGTTCGTCCGCGAGCTCATCGATAGGGGCGTTCCCGCTGCTGCCATCAGGTTGTTGCTCGGTGCCCAGCACTATCGGTCCGGCTGGACGTATGACGAGGAACTTCTCCTCGCCGCGGGGTCACGCCATGCCTCGTTTGTCGATGCCATTGCTCAGGGCGGCCCACTCGAACCGGATGAGGCCGACGACTATCGCGCCGCATTCTTTGAGCGCATTGATGATGATCTCGACGTTCCCGGCGCGCTGGCGGTCCTGGACATAGCGGCCGTCGCAGCGCTGCATACGGGCAGGATGGGTGGCAACCCGGCGGGCGTCAGCGGACCTGAGTTGCTCACTGAACTTCTGGCGATCGCGGGGGTAACCGTCGCCGGCACGACGGGTGTGCCGACGCCCGTGCAATCTACGCGCTGATCGCTTCGCCCGAGAGCACTCCTGCCACGTTCTCGATGAGGAACGAGTAGAAGATCTTGCGCTGTGACTTGTCGACGGTGTGGGTCACGTCGACATTGCGCCGGTGTCTGTCGATCCACGGCGGAACACCGTGTGACACCTCGGTGTTGTCGACGCGCAACGTCACCAGCGCGTCGTCTGAGTCGGCGACAACCACCGTGATGCGATGGACGACGTCGCCGAGAGCATCGAAGAGTTTCCAGCTGCGCTCCCACGTGCGGTGATGCGCTGCGTCGATCACGACCGTAACGGCGGAATCGCGGATGACGCGCTCCGTGGCGCCCCCACGCTCACCGAGCAAGGTACGTACTTCGTCGTCGAGGTCGCGATACACCCAGTTCACCAGCGACGGTCCGCGGTTGTCGAGATCGGGAAGCGTCAAGGGGTCCGAAGCCCTGTCACCGAGCGCCACGATGGTATTGGCGTGTCGGCGGCAGTAGACCACGCCGCCGACAGCCCGCCAGTGGTCGGGACACCAGGCGGTGCCGCACTGGCGGCCGCGGGTATCCACGTAGTTGCAGCGCACAGCGTCGTGCTGCTCACACTCGTCGTGGCGGCATGCCTCGGTGCCCCGGGGCCTCGCGAAATCCGTAGCCTCAAACGCTTGATCGGCCATGGCCGCATCCTATGCCGGGACAATCGGAGCCGACCGATCGATGATGGGCATTGTTGCGGTGTCGCCACGCCCGTTACCGAGGGGTTTCCGGCCCGTCAGGAGCGTCGTCGAGCCGCCACATCCCCATCTGACCCCTGGCGGCATCGGCCACAATGACGTGATGACGCTCGCCGGTTCGCCTCAGAACGCCAGCATGGTCGCGGTGCGCCGGCTCGAGCACAGCGACACTGCCGCCCTGGGCAGGCTGCTCGATCAGGACCCGGTGGCGACGGTGTATCTCCGCAGTGAGCTCCGCCTGAATATCGGCTCCGGCGCCTTCTGGGGAGTGGTGACGGGCGACGAGATCCGCGCTGCCGTCCTCGGCGGGCCGCTGGTCGTCCCGTGGATACCCGACCCGGGCGACGCTCCCCGCCTGGCCGCCGCGCTGGCCAGTCAATCCGTGCCGCGGATGATGGTGGGGCCGCGAGCCTCCATCCATGCGCTTCGAGCGGAGATGCGGCCTCGGCGCCGGCCCCGGCAGCTCCGTGACCCTCAGCCGGTCCTCGTTCTCCACGCGACAGATGCTCCTGCCGTGGTGCCGCGTCCGCCGGTGCGCCGGGCCACGCGCGGCGATCTGGAGGCGCTCATCGTCGCCGCGGCCGCCATGCACCGCGAGGAGATGGGCGTCGATCCCCTGGCGATCGATCCCGCCTCTTGGCGCACCCGCATGACGACGCTCGTCGATCGCGGCTGGAGCTGGGTGTGGGTCGAGGCCGGCGAGGTGGTCTTCAAGACCGAACTCTCCGCTTGGACTCCCGACGTCGCTCAGTTGCAAGGGGTATACGTCGCCCCCAGCCATCGCCGTCGAGGCATCGGCCGCGCCGGTCTCGCAGCGGTCGCCGCCGATGTGCTCGCCGATGTCCCCGTGTGCTCTCTGTACGTCAATCATTACAACGCTGCAGGTCTCGCCCTCTACGCTGCTCTCGGCTTTCGCCACAGCGGCGACTTCGCCACGGTCATCTTCTAGCTACTGCCCGGCCGCGGTGGGGATCGTGCAATCGCGGCGTGCTACCGTTGCCGCGCGATGATCGATGCCCGTGCCGATGTGACTGTCCCGGTCGGTGCCGACGAGGCATTCGCCGCCGCCGCCGATCTCGAGAACGCCGACTGGCTTCCGGCGGTTCGCGGTTTGCGACATATCGGCGGCCCCACCTCAGGCTTGGGGGCACGGTATGAGGTAGAGGCGGGGCTCGTCGGCCGCCACCTCCAGGGCGTCCTCGTCTGCGATGAATTTGAACCCCCGAGCCGTATGGTGGTGACGCTTGAGGACGGTCTCGACCTCACGATAACCCTCACGGTGACGCCTGTCAGTGGCGGTTGCAGCATCGAGCTGGAGGCGCGGTATTCCATCAGCGGGGCCTTCGGTGGCGCCGCAGAACGTGCCTCCGCCGGTGCCGCGCGCCGCGAGGTGGGACGCGCTGTCGAGAACTTCGCTGCGCGCTTCGGTCGCAAGGCCGAGTCCACCAAGGAAGCGTGATGGGCGAGATCAACGCCGACGACACGGCGCTCGACGCCATCGCCGCACAGGTGCGCTCTTTTCACGAACTGGGCGAGGCTCAGATCAACGACCTGCTGGCGGCTGCGCGAGGTGACGGTCGTGGTGATCCCGAGGAACGGCTCGTCGAGCATCACCTCAGCGTCGCGCTGGCTGCTGCACTGGAACACGCCGACCGTGGCGTGGACGTTCCCGATCTCTACCAGGAAGGCACCCTTGCCGTCATCGTGGCCGTCGGCGAGTACGTCGCGCGCGACGGAGATGGAAGTGGTCTGCGCCGCTACATTGAGAAGGTGGTCGCCAAGCATCTGGAGAGTGCCATCGCCGAGGCGAAGGCACAACGAGACGCAGATCTTGCCGTGGTACGCGCCGCCGAAAAACTGGATGTCGCTGAGGCCAACCTCCGCAATGACCTTGCCCGTCAGCCGACCGACGAAGAACTGGCGCAAGCGCTGGAGTGGCCAATCGCCCAGGTGCTGAGCGTCCGCTCCGCGCTGACGGCAGCTCGCGAGATGTGGGACGACGAGATCGTCCAATACTTGGACGACGACGAGACAGACGGCGACGAATGAGCACCGACATCCTCGTGTGGACCATCGAGCACGGCGGATTGGTTGCAACGGTGTCTGAGCGTGGCCAGCTTGATGGCGATGCCGCCCTTGTCGAGATGCTTCGGACGCGGCTCAACGAGCCCGTCACGGTCTACAGGCATGGAACGGTGCGCAGCCGCGCTGACGCGCCCCATCGTGAGATCGTGCTCCACCCTGGCGATGGCCGTCATGTGGTGGCCTGCGTTCGTCGCCTATGCGACGGTGGCGACTTCGCCGTCATCGATTGCAACTGGGCCTGATTGCGCCGACGCCTGCTCCTCGCCCTGCTGCTCCTGCTTCCGCAGGTGGGATGCGCACCGCGCGCGGGTTGCCAGAGTGGAGACGCCTGCACCCGCGTGCTGTTCATCGGCAATAGCTACACCGAGGTCAACGACCTTCCGATGACGGAGGCATTGCTCGCCGCCACCGGCAACCATCACCTCGACACGCAGCGTTTGACCACGGGTGGTGCTCTGCTCGCCGACCACGTCAAGGATCCTCAGACCGAGCAAACCCTCAAGGGGTCGCATTGGGACTTCGTCGTGATCCAGGAGCAGAGTCAGACGCCATCGATTGAAGACTCCCGGCAGACGCAATTCAACCCTGCTGTCCGTACTCTCGTCGACGAGATACGCGCCGTGGGCGCCGTGCCGATTCTGTACAACACCTGGGCGCGCCGCGATGGCTGGCCTGAGAACGGCATGGCCACGTACGAATCCATGCAGACACAGATCGATGGCGGCTATCTCACGATTGCACGCGAGTTGCATGTCGCCATCGCACCCGTCGGTGAGGCGTGGGATGACATCACGATGCATGCCTCGGACATCGTTCTGTGGCAGGACGACGGCAGCCATCCGACACCGTCGGGCACGTATCTCGCTGCATGCGTCATGTACGCGACGATGTTCAAGGCATCCCCTGAGGGGTTGTCGTTTACCGACGACCTGCCCGACGCCACAGCGACGCGCCTGCAGAAGGCTGCAGCGACGACAGTGCTGGCCACACCGGATCACTGGATGATTTCGTAGCGACTACTCTGGTTCTGTGGATGCAGGGCGCAGATCCTCGCCACGGAAGTCCAGGTCGCGTAGATCATCTTCGCCACCGCGGCGCACCGCTGCGGCACCGAAGCGCGCGCGCACCGCATCCATAGCCTCGTCGATAGTTCGACTGCGCCTGTCTTCCACCGTATCCGACTCGTCGAAGAGATCGGTCTGGGGCGCACCCTCGACAAGTTGCGACATGCCGACGCCAACAAGGCGCAGAGGCCGGCCATCATGGTGAGTGTTCAGCAGTTCCATCGCCGTGGCAGCGATCACCGTATCGGCATCGGCGGCGAGCTTCAATGTTCGGTCGCGCGAGACGCTGGTGAAATCGTGGTATCGCATGCGCAGCGTCACCGTTCGTCCGCGAAGATTCTGGTCGCGCAGGCGGCGCGCCACGTCGGCGGCAAGAGTTCGAATCCGACGGTGCAGAAGTTCGTGGTCGGCGGTATCGGTGCCGAACGTCTCTTCGCGGGAGATGCTCTTGGGCGGGCCCGGCGTCGTGACAGATGAATCGTCGATGCCGCGTGCTCTGCGCTGCAGTTCAGCCCCGTGACGTTCGCCGATTCGCCGTGCCACGACGTCCGGAGGCAACGCCGCCAGTTCGCCCAGCGTCGTTATCCCCAGGCCGGACAGGGATCGCTCGGTTGATGGTCCGAGTCCGGGCATGCGCCGCAACTCCAGGGGCGCCAGCGCCGCCGCCTCACTCCCCGGTTCAACGACAACGAGACCACGCGGTTTTTCGAGGTCTGACGCGATCTTCGCCACCATCCGATTGGTGGCGACACCGAATGATGCATTGAGGCCGCACTCATCGAGAATTCGGTCGCGCATCGCGACTGCCATGGCGGCCGGCGTGCCGAATCGCACTTGCGATCCCGTGACATCGAGGTAGGCCTCATCCAACGAGGCCGGCTGGATCAGGGGCGTGAATGCGGCGGCGATGGCGAACACGGCGGCTGACGCGGCGCGGTATGCCGGAAAGTCGACGGGAACGACTGCCGCCGTGGGGCACAGTCGCAACGCGGTAGCCAGCGGCATGGCCGAGTGAACACCGAATGCGCGAGCTTCGTATGACGCCGCCGAGACGACACCGCGCCTCGTTATCGCTTCGCCGTTGGAATCCTGGGCGCCACCGACGATGACGGGCCGGCCTCGGAGTTCGGGCGCGCGCAGTTGTTCTACCGATGCGTAGAAGGCGTCGAGGTCGACCAGGATGATGGCGCGTGTCCACACGCCACTAGGCTACGCGTTGGCGACAACACCCGCGGGCGCGTGGCGCTCGAGCCATTCGCGGATCTCATCTTCGCGCAGGTAGCCGGCGGCGATCAGCAGATCGACGTAGGCCACACCCAGGTGGGGGGCGGCACGGCGGAGGACCCACGGCGGCGGGTTCTCCTTGTTCTTGTTGACTGCCTGATAGAAATAAATCTGATTCAGGTCACACAACAGTGCAAGGCGATGCAACGAGATACCGCGTTCACGGCACTTGTCTTTGA
This sequence comes from bacterium, assembly GCA_041691115.1. Taxonomy (GTDB): domain Bacteria; phylum Chloroflexota; class Dormibacteria; order Aeolococcales; family Aeolococcaceae; genus JBEPVH01. The sequence goes on from JBEPVH010000021.1 coordinate 10,309, forward strand.
GGTAGTCGCGAAAATCCACTCTGATTCAATCTTTTGAAGCGGGTGGAGGGGCGCGACGGCGACCCGATACTTTTTGGATTATAGAAGGGGTGTACTTTTCACCCGGAGCGTGCCGCGATGACTTCGGGGAGATCTGCCAGCTTTTCGAGGACAAGGTCGGCATCACCGGGTCCTGCAGCGTCGCGGTGATGCTCGCGCAGGAGGATTGCCCGAAGGCCCGAAAGATGAGCCCCTGTAACGTCTTCTCGGACTCTGTCGCCCACCATTACTGTTTCAGCCGCAGCAGTTCCCAAAGAGTTGAGCGCTGAGGTAAAGATATGTGAAGATGGCTTGCGCCACCCGATGTCGGCAGAGAAAGTCGCCGAATCGAGGTACGTCGCGAGTCCCAGGTGTTTGAGTTGCGAATGCAGCGACGGCGCGTGATACGGCGCGTTGGAACAAATACCGACACGAATGTTCATTGATTGCAGACGCAGCAATGTGGCGATGGTGTCAGGGGCCACAACCACTCCGTTCCACCACGCTCGTTGTTCGGCATCAAGGATGGTTTCAACGTCGTCTGCACTCAGGGTGCAGCCGGCACGTCGCAGAG
>JBEPVH010000022.1:0-10764 GCA_041691115.1 bacterium
CCTTGGCTGACGTTCATGAATGTCTGCAGCAGGCAGTAGAGGCCGACGAGCCACCAGAAGTTCTGCGCTGATGCGATCAGGACGAGGGCGACGACGGCGCCCGCAGCACCGGTGGCGATCAGCGGCCGGCGGCGGCCCCATCGGGTCCTCAGCCTGTCGGAGAAGGCGCCTGCGGCGGGCTGGACGACAAGGGCGACGAGGACGCCGACCGTCTCCAAGATGGAGAGCGCCGAGTTCTTCCAGTCGCCCGACACCAGCGCGGGATTCGCCGCGGTGGGGTGCTCGGGGACAAGGAGGAAGGGGAGAAAGACGTTGAGGAACGAACCCCAAAGAAACGAGATGCCGAACCAGTAGACGGCGAGCATGATCTGGCGCCGCAGCGGAACCCTGGCCGGCATCGTCGACATCGGCGCGAGCCTAACAGCGGTATCCGTCGGTGTGGTGAGCGTTGCCATGACGCAATGGTCGCCGCCGTCGTGCCCGAGACCATCGGGCGGACCCCTGATGTTTAGGAGCCGATGCCCTCGGCACCGGGACCGGCGTAGAGATTGCGTGATGTGATGAGGTCAGCGACGGTGGCCGGTACCAGGCCCGCGATGCTGCGTCCCGCAACCCGGAGGCGCCGCACCAATGAACTGCTGACGTCGGGTATGGGGAGTTGCAGCGCCACGGCTCGTCCCTCGGCCGCGCCGATGGCATCGAGTTCGGCGGTGGTGAGCGAGGGCACACCGTGGCGTTCGACGACAGCGATGCGCGCGTGCCCGAGGAACTCGTCACCACCATCCCATTCAGGGATTGCCCGCGCGGCGTCGGCGCCGAAGATCCACCAGAACTCCGTGTTGGGCGCAATGGAGGTGAGGAGGCGGGCCGTGTCGGCACCGAGAAGTGGGGCATCCCAGAAGAGCTCGACGCCGATCGGCCGCAGGACAACGTCAGATTTGGCGGCACTGACGACCATGTCCCAGCGATCCTGATCACTGATGTGATGTGGCCCTTTCCACGGTTGTGTCCCGTTGGGGATCAGCCACGCCTCGTCGGCCTCCAGCATCAGTGCTGCCGAGACTGCCAGGGCGACATGGCCTGAATGAATCGGATCAAAGGCCGATCCCAGAACGACAACGCGGCGCAGGTGCGCCCGCTTCAGCTGTTCCCCCGAACTCATCGCCACGACTCTGCAACGCACTCGCGGACACCAAACGGACAAGCGGGGCCGCGAGGTGCTCACCGTATACTCGGCAGGCCTCGCGTCCGCGCGATTCGGGGCGGTAGCTCAGCTGGGAGAGCGCTGCCCTCGCACGGCAGAGGTCAGGGGTTCGAATCCCCTCCGCTCCACCACCTCATCCGCGAGGTGGGGGCACTCCGGGAACCATCTCGCGAAGTTGCGCGCCGATGGCCGCCAGGTGGTACGGCTTGGGAATGACAGCCGATGCACCGGCAGCGAAGGCGGCGGCCTCCTCGTCGTCGTCGAACGCGAACACCAGGACCGGCAGATCGCGGCCGCCGGGGGCCGCGCGCAAGAGGCGGCAGATCTCCAACGCATCGGGCGGTGTCAGACCCTGGTCCAGCAGAGCCGCCTGGATGGGCTGCGTCGACAGGGTGTGCATCGCCTCGGCCCCTGTCAGTGCCCGCACACAGGCGAAGCCCTCGAGGTCGAGATAGCCCGTCAGAGAATCCAGCGTTTCGCTGTCGTCGTCGGCGATGAGGATGAGCGGCCGGGCCACGGGCGGCATGGTAGCCGCTGCGCCGGGGCAGGGCAGAAGGACTGCTGCCTATACTCGGCAGGCCATGGCAGACGTAGCGCCCTTCTCGCTGACGCTGTTCGGAATTGCCGTCGGCCTCTATTCGCTGGCAGTTTTGTTGTTCAGCGCATCCCTTGCCTTCTCCAAGCGCAGGGTCGCCGACGCTGCCCTTCTCGCCGTGATGCTGGGCTGGCCGTTCCACCTCGCCTCGATCTTCACGCGCGCCATGGAGTCCGGCCACTGGCCGCTGGGCAACATGTACGAGTACTCGACAGGTATCGCCTTCATCATCGCCACCACCTACATCGTGCTGGCGGTCCGCACCAAGCAGCGTCTCATCGGCATGCCGGCGATGATGCTGACAGTCGGTCTCCTGGGTGTCGCCTACCTCTTGTATGTGCCGCCCGGCCAGTTGGTACCCGCGCTGCACTCCTACTGGCTGACCATCCACGTGACCTCGATGGCGTCGTCGTCGGGAATCCTCACGTTCGGCTTCCTCTTCGCCATGGGCTACCTCATCCGCTCCTGGGCCGACGCCAAGGCCCTGGCACGCCGTGCCGGGACCGTGGTCTCCGCCGCCCAGGCTGTTACGGGTGGTGGTGCCACTGCCGACGCTCTGGGGAGTGGGGGCACGGGCTTTGCCGGCCTGGTCCGCCGCCGTCTGCCCGCAGCGGCAACGCTCGACTCGTGGAGTGCCCGCTTCGTGATGCTGGGCTTCCCCATCTGGTCATTCGGCGTCATCTGCGGAGCCGTCTGGGGTGAGCACGCCTGGGGCCGCTACTGGGGCTGGGACCCCAAAGAGACCTTCGCTTTCATCACCTGGGTGATCTTCGCCATCTACCTGCACGCCCGGGTCACGCATGGCTGGAAGGGCAAGCGCGCGGCTCTCATCGCCACTCTGGGCATGGTCTCGATCCTCTTCACGCTCTACGCCGTGAACCTCTGGATCGCGGGTCTCCACTCCTACGCCCGAGCCTGACCCAGACCTGTTTGTCCGCCGAAAGTCCCTCGCATTTTTGGCGCGTTCGATTAGTCTGACCTGCTGTAGAGAGCCGGACCCATCGTGGAGACCGGCGCCAGTTTTCGAGGGTGGGAGACACCGTGCAGTACACCGAGACAATTCACGTTGATGCCAAGGTCACAGCCGTAGCCAAGAACCTTGAGGCCTTCCTCTGGGCGGACAACAACCGTCCCGAAGGCGGCGCAACCGTTGCCGTCAACAAGGTCAACTCGCGGACGTTCGAAGAGGTCGAGGCAATCGATCCCGAGCTTCCCGACATGAACATCACCACCCGCTACGAGCTGAAGGCTGCCCCCAAGGGCACGACCATCACCGCCACCGCTGACGTTCCCGACATCATTGCGATGCTCGCCGAGATGATGGGCGAGGACATCCAGGGTGGACTCGCAGAAGGCGCCGTCGCGTGGGGCCAGCGCCTCTCCGCGTTCGTCAAGGCCGTCGAACTCGGCGACCAGGGCCAGCAAGGCGTCGCGTAAAGCGAATTTGAGAAAGGCGCCCCTTCGGGGGCGCCTTTTTTTTATGCCCTCGCGGCATCAGGCAAAAAAAAACGCCCCCGCGGTGGGGGCGTCTTTCTTGCGAAACCTCGCGTAGCAGGCGGCCTAGCCGCGCCGCGCCCAGCGAGTCTTCTTGAGCATCTTCTTATGCTTATGCTTCCGCATCTTCTTCTTGCGCTTCTTGATTACCGAACCCACGGAGTCTCCTGAAGGGCGCGGCCATCTAGCCGCTGCCAACGGGGCGAATATACCAGGGTGGCAGGGATCAGCCGCTGGCGCCAAACGCGGCAGTCAGGCGCGCCGCGGTGGTTGCGAGGTGTTCCGGGAGCACCCGGACGTCGCCCAAGACCGGCATGAAGTTGGTGTCCCCTCCCCAGCGCGGCACCACATGAAGGTGGACGTGGGGGAGTGAGGCTCCCGCCGCCGACCCCAGGTTCATACCGACGTTGAACCCCCCGGGGCTCAGTTCACGACCCAGGACGTCCACTGCCCGGGTGGCTCCGGCCATGAGGGCGGCGGACTCGGCCTCGGTGAGATCGGTGAGGGATTCGACGTGGCGGGTGGGGATCACCATCACATGCCCCGAGGTGTAGGGATAGCGGTTGAGCATCGTGAACGTCAGCTCGGCGCGATCCACGATGTGCGCCGTCTGGTCGGTGTCGTCCGCGATGACGGCGCAGAGAATGCAGCCCTCGGGGGCGCGCTCATCCTTGCCGACGTATTCCATGCGCCACGGCGCCCATAGATGCTCCACGGCGCAGATGGTAGGCCAGACACCGCTACGCTCGGTCGGTGACACATCCCGGCCTTGCCGCGCACGCAACGACGCCCGAAGGTCGCGCCTGGATCGAGGCATTGCCGGGGCTTGTCGCCGGCTGTGCACGTGATTGGGGCCTTGAGGTGGGCGAACCGTTCGCCTACGCCTCGGCATCCTTGGCGATGCCGGCGACGCGGCACGGCAAGGACGTGGTCCTCAAGGTCCAGTTTCCGCACCGTGAATGCGAGCACGAGGCCGAGGCGCTCCGCGTCTGGGACGGCGACGGAGCAGTTCGGCTTCTTGCCCATGACGCAGCGCGTCATGCGCTGCTGCTCGAGCGCTGCCTGCCCGGCAAACCCCTGACGGGACAGGCGCCGGAGCTTGTTGCCGGGGTGCTTGCCGCGCTCCTGCCGCGTCTGTGGAAATCTGCGTCAGCGCCCTTTATTTCGCTCGCAGACGAAGCGGAACACTGGCGCCAAGGCCTTGAAGCAGCGTGGATAACATGCGGACAACCCTTCGAGCGGGACCTCCTCGATGCAGCTTATGACGCAATGGTTTATCTCCCCGCGTCATCGACCGAATCGGTCCTCCTGCACCAGGATCTCCATGGCGGGAATGTCCTTTCCGCAGAACGCGAACCCTGGCTGGTGATCGATCCCAAGCCGCTTTGCGGCGAGCGCGCGTTCTCCCTGGCACCGATCATTCGGTCCCCCGAACTGGGGCATTCCCGCCAAGCCGTGATCGGACGTCTTGACGGGCTCTCTCAGACCCTCAATGTCGATCGTGAGCGGGCCCGCCTCTGGGCCCTCGCCCAGACCATCGCCTGGTGCTTCGAGGGTGACGGCGTGATCGCCACTTCAATTGATGTGGCGCGCTGGCTGCACACCGCCTGATCCGGTCAGCGCGTGGGCTGGGTCTCGGTGATCCGCCCATCGGCGGCGCCGAAATCCCAGACATCGATCAGCGGCGGTTCGATCCCCAGACCAGTCAACGCCGTGCAGATCTGGCTGCGGTGATCGCTGCCGTGGTGCAGGGCCTGTGCCAGGCGAATGCCCGCAGGCGCAGCACGCCGATAGCCGTCGTCGCTGACCTCCTCAACCATGGCAGCGGGGTCGATGTCGGTCTTGAGATAGGTGAGCCAGGCGGCCATCGCCGTCTCCACGGCCCGGCGCAGGTCCGCCAGGTCCATGGAATCTGTCTGCGGCTGGGGGAAGGCGCCGCCGGTTAGGGCGTTGAGATACGAGGCTTCACCGTCAACGATGTGGCGCAGGCCATCGAGGATCGGGCCGTAGGTGCCGGGCACAGGCTCTGTCAGTTGCTCAGGCGTCAGCGCAGCGCAGGCATCGAGCAGCGTCAACGTTGCCCAGGCCTGGTGCCGGAATGCGTCCCGTAGCACCGTCCCGCTCATGCCACGACCGTAGCAGAGGTGGTGGAGCCAGGCGGGATCGAACCGCCGACCTCTTGCATGCCATGCAAGCGCTCTCCCAGCTGAGCTATGGCCCCTCCGAGATTCTCGCAGACAGGCGGTTGAGCGTGGCGGGGTGGCGGCGAGGCTGCCCCGAAAGTCGCGCCGAGGCGCCGCCGACGGCTTGTGTTCAGCTCAACCTCAGTCGTGAAATGCGTAGCCGAGTTCCTCGCCCGTAGACGCGTCAACCCAAGCGATCCAATACTTCACGGGGCCTGAGCTCCCGGGGGCGTTCCCCGGCGCCACCGCACCGCCAGGGGGGCTGATGTCGACCACCCATGTCAGGCGGTCACCATTGGGCGGAGCGTTCGTCCTCGGGTTCGACACGTGTTCCAGGGCCGACGAGTTCGCCCTCGCTGTGGAGAAGGGAGCAGAGCCGACGGCGATCTCCTCGGCCTTGGCTTGGGTTGTTCCGACCGAGCCAGCCTCGCCCACAGTTGCGGGAGTGAATCGATAGCCCATCCCCGAGAAGATGCTGTCAGGAACACTGGGGAGATAGGTTCGAGCGGACGTCGGGCTGGGCCGTGCGTTACCGGCCGAAGTGGCCACAGAAACGCCGGGGAGGGGGCCACATCCCGTGAGGGCCAGGGCGAGGAGCGCCCCACCGATTCCCTGTCTTCTCATTGGTCGATCCTCGGCAATCGCATTCAGGTTCCGTTGACTAGGATGCCCGCTCTCGCCTTCTGGTTTACGCCCATCGAAACTCACGCACGGCGCGTCGGAATGGCGAAGTCAAATGCTCCTTAGTTGCATATTCCCTAAGTCAGCGCCAGGCTGGCTCCTGCGCGAGTATTCCGCCCGCAGACAAGGCGGTTGAGCGTGGCGGGGTGGGCGGCGAGGCCTCTACCTGGGAGACTGGGCAGGTGAGCCGTGGCCTGCCCGAGGACATCCTGTACGGAAAGCTGCCGGCGCCTGTCCTCAGCACGGTGCTGACGGCAGTCAACGCCGGGACCGGTCAGATGTATGTGACCGAGCGTGGCCTGCCCGGAACGATGGGGGCGTGGGTGGTGCGCTCGCCCTATCGCGACCTGCACGTCCTCAAGGTTGTGAGTAACCACGACACCGTGGCCCAGGTGCGCGAGTCGGCGGAGGTTGCGCATTCGGTGGATTCGCCGGCATGCCGGTCGCCGCGATATGACGTTGTGCAGTACACACCTGGCGTTGGCACGTGGTACCTGCAGGAATTTCTCGAAGGTGAGCCGGCGCCGTTGATGGACATCGGCCTGGTTCGCGAGGCGTTGCACATCACGGACCGTGGTGCTGACCGCGGCCGCGCTACGGCCTACGACTACGCAGCGCGCGTGCAGGGATTTCTTCGAGGTGACGAGTTCGGCTGGCGGGCCGCCGTTGCTTCGCATTCGCCCGCGGGTCAGGCACTGGTGCAGCGCGCCGACTCACTGCTGGCGCGATGCCGCGGTTTGTCCGTGGGCGAGCACGACGCGGTGCACGGTGACCTGACGCAGCGCAATCTGTTGGTATCGCAAAGCCGCAAGCTGATCGGCTGTGTCGACTGGGACCTCGCCGGACGTGGCGACAGATCTCTTGATATCGCCCGGTTGCTGTACGCCTGCCAGGCGACGGACGAACCTGACAACGACGCCGTCAATCTGCTGCGCACTCGTCTTATCGAACGGAGTGGCGAGACAGGACTGATTGTGTTCAGTGTCTATTGGGCGCTCATGGTGGCCGACTGGTCGATCCGGCGCCTGCCCGGCGCGACGGCAGCGCTGATCAAGGTGGGGGACGGTCTCATCAACGCCGTCGTGTGAGATCGGGCTGGCAAATTGTGACGGTTCCAACCATTGCTCAGGCATTGGGATGCGTCCACAATGGCTGCAGACGCGGGCAATCGCCCTGCCTGTTCGCGGCTCTCTGAGGTGATCCGATGCTGTCCCGCGCCGCCTCCGGTGCAGACGAGGGGACCTCTCCGCTGGTGCGTGCCGCGGATCGTCTTGTCGGTCAGATCCAAACGCTGGTCACCGATGTTGAGGAGCTGAGGGCTGAGAACGCTGCTCTGCGCAAGGAGTTGCGCGCCGCCGTTGGTCTGCTGCAACGCGCCTGTGAGGCAGTGGGTAACCCTGCCAAGGCGCCGCGCGTCGCCAGGGCCGCCAAGAAGACTCGAGGGCGGCCGCGGGGCCGCGCCAAGAACGCCGCGCGCGGACGGGCAACGCCCGCCGACGTCACACCCGCCGTCGTGCGCGCCGTCATCGCCAAGCTCGGTGTCGCTACGGCCTCCGATATCGCTGCTGAGATCTCCCGTGCCGGTGTGGCGGTCAACGGCCGCGCCATTCGCTTCTTTGCGGAGCAGATCGGGGCGGTGACTGAACTGGGACCTGACGGGCGACGTCGCTACCGCCTCGGAGGTTGACCTAGCCCCCTGCCGCTGATACCTTCTCGGCAGGATGTTTGTAGCAACGAAACTACGAAGCAGGATATCTCGGCGTGCTGCCGCTGCGGTGGGCATCACTGTCGTGCTGGGTGTCGGTGCCCTCGCCGTGCGCGGCCCTGCGCCCGCGCCGCCACCCGTCGCGCCGCAGGCCGCATCGCCAGTGACTGTGTTGGTGTTCGTCAGTGGCGCCGTGGTTCATCCGGGCCTGTTGCGTCTGTCTGCCGACGCGCGTATCGCGGACGTCGTGTCCGCCGCCGGGGGCCTCGTTGCAGGAGCGGACCCGGCCCGCCTGCCGAATCTCGCGGGGCGTGTCCATGACGGCCTCCAGGTTGTCGTGCCGTTCGCCACCGGGCCATCGCAGCACGTCGTTCGCGTCGACATCAATGCGGCGTCGATGGCCGAACTGGCAGCGGTTCCCGGAATGGTTCCGGGGCTGGCCCAGGCCATCGTTCTTCACCGGACGCGCTGGGGCGCCTATCTCTCCGTGTCCGAATTGCGGACCGACCTCGAACTCGACGCCGCCACCTATGCGGCGATCTCTCCCTGGTTGCGTGCCCTCGGCTGATACGACGCATCGCCTGCGACACCTGCTTTTGTGGGCGCCAACGGCGTTCGTTGTGTGCACAGCGTTGTCGTGGCGGTTGCGGCTCGAGCCTGCCGTCCTTGTGGCTGCCATGACTGTCGGCGTCGCCCTCGTCGCGAGCCTCGTCACTCCCAGGCGCTACGCACTTTCGCTTGTCGTGGTGGGGCTTCTTGGTGCTGCCGGAGTGCTGCGCGGGTCTGCCGATGCAGCGCCGGGAGCGTTGGCTGCGCATGTCGGAGATGTCGTCGGCATGCGCGGCACCGTCGAAGCGACAGGATGGCCCGGTGTCGTGGTGATTGCGGAATCGGTGTCCGGTGGGATCGCCGCCGAGGGCGAGCGGATTCTGCTGACAGGTTCGGTCCCGCGCGGAGTCGAGACGGGCGACGTGGTGACAGTGCAGGGAACCGTGGAGGGCGGCTCATCCCGGCCCGGGCCGCGGTCGCTCGAGGCCCTGGATCGCGACGGCGTCTCTGCTGTCGTCAGCGTATCAACGCTGCGGATCACCGGTGTTCACGGATCGCCGCAACGGCTGCTCGCACAGATGCGTACCCACATCCGTGCAGCCGTCGACTCCGTGTTACCACAACCGGACGCTGCATTGACGCTCGGCGCTGCCATGGGCATTCATGAAACCGTCGATGGATCAACACGCGGCGTGCTGCAGGATGCTGGGCTCTACCACATCGTCGCCGTCTCCGGATTGAAGGTCGTGATCGTTCTCGGCATGGTGGGGACGCTGCTGGCCCGCAGCGGCTGGTCACCGCGGCGGCGCGGTGTCGCCGGGCTTGTCGCCGTTGCGCTGTACGTCGTGACGTCGGGAGCCGGAGCTGCTGCATTGCGTTGCGCTCTCCTGGCAGCTGTTGCTTTGTGGTCGCGCCGCGATGGACGGCGTGTCGATTCGTATGTCGCCCTCAGTTGCATTGCAGCAGCGCTGGCGGCACTCGAGCCACGCATAACCTTCGATGTGGGCTATCAGCTGTCGTTCCTCGGCACTGCGGGAATTCTGCTGCTGGCGTCGCCGATCGCGGCACGAATTCCGGGGCCGCGCCTCGTTATCGAGCCGTTCGCTGTGACGCTGGCTGCGCAGGTGGCAACGATTCCTGTGATGGTGGGTGCCTTCGGCGTGCTGTCGCTCGTGGGTCCGGCGGCGAATGCTGTGGCACTACCACTGCTTCCGGCGTTGGTGGGGCTGGGGATCCTGGGGTCATGCCTTGCCGCGTTGTCACCGGTGCTGGGGTATCTGCCGTTGCACATGACGGCAGTGCTGTTGCACGCAATGCTGGGGATTGCGAGCGTCGCCGCTGCGGTTCCTTTCGCCGTGCTGCATGCGGGCAACTGGCCCCAGATGTGGACGGTGGCGGAATGCGTGGGCGTTGCTGTTGGAGTCGTCGCCGCGCATGCGTTGGGGAATGCAGGCGTGATGCAGCGAGTTGCGGCGGCGGCCGCGGCGGGGGCCCTGGCAGCTGTCGGCGTTCTGGGTTGCGTCGCGCTGGTACCCGCGCCCTCCCGCATCACCGTCCTCGACGTGGGTGCGGGGTCGGCGGTACTCATTGAACCGTCGGGTGGCGGGCGCTTTCTCGTCGGTGGGGGAGGCGATCCGGGATTGCTGGCCACTGCTATGGGGCGCCGGCTGCCGCCCGGCGTCATGCATCTCAACGCCGTGGTGATCACCTCGGCGGCGCAGGATTCCGTCGCCGGTCTGGCGGCACTGCGCAACGCCTACACGGTGGATACCGTGGTGGTAGCCGTGGATGCACCGGGTGCATCTGCCGACATTGAGGCGCTGCGCCTCGGAGGCGCCACTGTGTACGCCGGGTTGCGAACGTGGGATGGGGGAGGCCTGCACTGGCACTGCGTCGTCGCCGCTCCTGGCGTATCACGCCCCGCGTGTCTTCTTCACGTCAGCGGCAGTGGACTGGAGGCCGTCATTGCGGGCGACACACCGCCGCCGGATCAGGCTGTCGCTGCCGGTGCGTTCACCAGCGGCCGTGGCGGCCTGGCTGTGGCGCCTGCGTCCGGGCTCCTGTCGCCCGAGCTCATTGCTGTTGTGGCGCCGCTGTGGCGGGCGGCGCCGTCAGTGGCGGGCCACCCGCCTCCCGGCAGTGACGACGGGATGCTGCTGACGGGCCGGGATGGCGATCTCGTCTTCATCGCGTCGGAGGCCGGGATGGAGCGCTCGGCATAATGCCCTGGTGCCCGACACCGACCTTCTCCTGATCTGCGGCGACGAGAGCTTTCTCATCGACCGAGCCCTGACGCGCTGGCGCAAGCGCGCCGCTTCGTCGCAGGTGGACGTCGAGGTGTTTGACCAACCGG